>JANLUQ010000125.1:0-2365 GCA_031363565.1 Armatimonadota bacterium
GGGTTTGCCCTCCTTTCTGCGCTCGTGCAACGGCTGCCGCGAGTATCGTTGCAGATTTCGGACTGGGAGGTCCGTTTTCCTGCTTTTCCGGGGATCAAGTGGGGCATTCCTGCAACGGTTCGGAGGAATTCTGTTGCGTGCCCCCGAAAGACATCTTATGTCAGCGATGTGAAGGGCGAAACATCCGCCCGAACCACGAACGTCCGTGATTCTGATTGCACTGTCCTCCTTAGGATCAGTGAGAGCAGTATACAGGCAAGTAAGAAACGTTCCCAGTCTGGGGGCTCCATGTGGTACGACCTCATCGCAGCAGAGACGGTGCGTTGGGCGCTGGATGGGATGGAGAGGACGAAGCGGATCTGTAGCGGAAAGGGTGGTGCGTTACAATCTGTGTTCAGTTGGGTATTCCAAGTTAACCGTCGCTCTTTTTGCCACGCGCTTTAGAGGTCTGATCTTGTCATACATCTTTGGAGAAGCTCAAAGCTGCTTTATGCTCGACGAGAAGAGAGTGATGTGAGTTGGGAGAAGAGCATCCTCGGACAAGCACTCGTGGAACAGGGTGCAACAGGAAGTGAGGCCCTCGACCATGCCGGATCCCTTTCATGCGCCGTCCGCTCTGGAAGCGGCGCAGGCGGCACAAACCTCGGCGGAGGACATCGCTGACGCCCTGAAGACCTCAGAACTCCAGTACCGACGTTTGTTCGAGGAGGCCCACGACGGCATCCTGATCCTCGACAGCGATCGGGGCAGGATCATCGACGCTAACCCCTTCATGACCGAACTGCTAGGCTATTCGCACGACGAGCTGATGGGCAAGGAACTCTGGGAGATCGGGCTGCTTCAGGACAAAGAAGCCAGCCAGGAAGCGTTCCGGCAGTTGAAGCAGGAAGGTTATATCCGCTACGAGAACCTGCCGCTGGAGAACCGACGGGGTGAGCGTCGTGAGGTGGAGTTCGTCAGCAACCTCTACAGTGAGGACGGGCATATGGTCATCCAGTGCAACATCCGGGACATCGCCCAGCGCAAGCGCGTGGAGGGAGAACTTGCCGCAGCCGCCAGGCACGGGCGTCAGGACGCCATTCTAGAGGAGCGCACCCGCATGGCGCAGGAGATCCACGACACGCTGGCGCAGGGTTTTACCGGCATCATCGCGCAGCTAGAGGCGGCGGAGGCGGCTCTGGCGAAGGCGCCTGAATTGGCCTCGCCCGACAATCTTGCCGCCTGCCACGCGCAACTGGGGAAGGTCCAGATGCGTATCGGCAAGGCGCGTGACCTGGCCCGCGAGAGCTTGGCCGAGGCGAGGCGCTCCGTTCTGGCGCTGCGCTCGCCGCCTTTGGAGGCGGCCCCCTTGAGCGAGGCACTCGCCCGACTCCTCACTCAGAGTGTGCCGGGCACGGCGGTGAAGAGCCGCTATGTGTTGGAAGGCCCCCCCCACGTCCTGCCTGTCAGCATCGAACACTGCCTGCTGCGGGTTGGGCAGGCAGCTATCGCGAACGCCGTGGAACACGCGCAGGCACAAGAGGTCGTCGTGACTTTGTCCTTTGACGCGGGCTGGGTGCGGCTGCGGGTGTGCGACGACGGGCGCGGGTTCGATTCCCATCTTCCTGTTCCCGGACGATTCGGGATAATCGGCATGCGGGAGCGCGCGGAGCAGGCTCAGGGAAAACTGACCATCGTCAGCCATCCGGGAGGGGGGACAGAGGTCGAACTGACAGTGCCCGTTCTTCAGGAAGCACCCACCCAGGAAGCACCCACCCAGGAAGCCGTAAGACAAGATGAATGCTAACGCTCTGCACATCGCCAAGGATGCCCCGCACGGTGCCGCGCACATGATCCGCATCTTGATCGCAGATGACCACCCGGTCGTGCGTGACGGTCTGGCCGGGGTGATCGAAGAGCAGGACGACATGGCCGTCGTCGGGCAGGCCGGCACCGGCCCGGAGGCACTCGCCCTCTACCGGGAGCACTGCCCGGATGTGACCCTGATGGACCTGCGAATGCCGGGAATGAGCGGTGTGGAGACCATCACCGCGATCCGGCGGCAGTTCCCGGCGGCCCGCGCGATCATCCTGACCACCTACGACACGGATGAGGACATCTACCGCGGCTTGCAGGCGGGAGCTAAAGCCTACCTCCTGAAAGACATCGGCCGCCAGGTCCTTCTGGAGACCATCCGGGCTGTCCATGCCGGGCAAACCCCGGTGTCCTCTGAGGTGGGGGCGAAACTGGCTGGTCGGCTCGGCTATGAGCAGTTGAGCGACCGGGAGATGGAAGTGCTGCGGCTCATGGTCAGGGGCCTGTGTAACCAGGAGATCGCCGGGGCGCTCTTCATCGCGGAGAGCACGGTCAAGTTCCACGTCAACCA
>JANLUQ010000172.1:0-9692 GCA_031363565.1 Armatimonadota bacterium
GGGCCAACGGCCAACCGGTCTGCGACCGGAAGATTAAGACGGGGATTTTCTCCCGCTTCTCAAGCAAGCCGTAGTCACCGGGGCAGCTTTAATCATCGCCCCCGCCCTTCTTGCTAAGTGGGCCGCTGCCAGTTCTACCCCAATCGCCCCCACGCCGGGGCCGCCCCTGACCTGGCACCTGGGCCAATCCCTCTATTCCGGCTCTTTCAATCTCACCACCGGTATGAGTTCGACATGCATGGACCCCCCATGAAGCCATGAAGGACCGGGGCTGGGAGGGTGAGGAACGGCTAATGCCCGCAGCCGGCGTGGTCGTGGTGCGGATGGAGGGCGCAGTAGAGCGCGTCGGTGTCGTGGCGGCAGGCGTCGCCCTCCGCCGTCTCCGTCTGGATCGTGGCGTGGCCGATGCCGAACCCGTCGTGCAGGCGCGCATTCAGGGTGGCGACGACGGCCTGACTCTCCAGAACGGTGCAGGCGTTGGGCAGGACGACGTGGCAGGAGAGGAAATGGAGGCCGTCGCTGACGGTCCAGACGTGCAGGTCATGGACCTCGCAGACGGGGGGGGTGGCGCGGACGGCGGCGACTAGCTCCTCGATATCTACACCCTTCGGCGTGCCTTCCATCAGGATGTTGGCGGCGTCGCCGATGATCCCCCAGGACGAGTACAAAATGAACCCGGCGATGAGGATCGAGACGAGCGGGTCGGCCAGGGTCCACCCGTAGAGACGGACGACGAGGCCGGCCAGGACGACGCCCAAGGAGGAGAGCGCATCGCCGGCCATGTGGACATAGGCCGCGCGGGCGTTCAGGCTGTGGTGGCTGTCGCCGCGTAGGCTCCAGGCGATGACGGTGTTCATAAACACCGCCCCGGCGGCGACCCCCATCATCAGGTTCCCCGACACCGGCTGCGGGTTCCGAAAGGCTTCTATGGCCCCCAGGAGGATGCCTAGCGCGATCACGACCAGGGCGGAGGCGTTTGCTAGGGCGGTCAGAATGGCGACTCGGTGGTAGCCGAACGTCTTCCCCGGCGTGGCCGGTCGTCGTGCCACCCAGATCGCATACGCCGCTAGGCCCAGTGCCAGCGCGTCGCTCGCGTTATGCCCGGCGTCCGAGAGGAGTGCCAGTGAGTGCGCGCGCTGCCCGAAGTAAGCCTCCAACCCGACGAAGGCCAGTGTGAGGCCCAGTGAAAGCCAAAGCCCGCGCCCACTCGTCGCGCCGTGCGTATGTCCTGCCATGGAGACATTATACCAAATTCTGGCGCCGAAAAGGCTGTGGGAACACTCATCCCCGCAGCCTTCATTCATTTGGCCCCAGCAGCTAGAACAAGCCCGTGACCAGCTTGACGATCACGATGGCGATCACTTCCACGATGAGGACCGCCAGAAATTGCCAGTTAAAGACCCGCCTGCGGAATAATGCGACCATGAGACACGCTCCTTGACAAAGTCGTGAGTGAAGACTTTCGAGCCTTTTCGTTACCACCATTATCATACCAAACACAGGCCCCGCCACCCATTAAGAGAAAGTTAAGTTTCGATTAAGACAGGGTTAAGTTTATGTTAAGAAAATGTTAAGAGATTTTTGTGCCCTGAGCGGTTTCTTGTCTGTTTTGGGGTACAAGGAGGCATAGTTTCCAGCGAAGCACCGACAATCGTTCGTTGGGTGGAGGCAAGAATTTATCATGGCTTTAGAAGACTTCATGGAACCCGAGGTAGGAGTGGCCGTCGCGCTCACGGCAGCGGTGGCATCGCCGCAGGTGCGGAGCGTTCTGCGTCGCGGTGCGGTCTACGGGCTGGCAGGTCTGCTGATAGCTGGCGACGCCGTTTCCATCCTAGCGCAGGGCGTCAAGCGCGGCGCGCAGAAAGTGGTGGCGCCCGATGCCGCTGATGCAGTCGTGTCCGAGTCAGTCGTGTCCGAAACAGCTGTGCCTGAGATTTTGAGCGTGGACGTCTCGGCAGTCACGCCGGCCAAGTCGGCGACGGCGGCTGTCTCCCCGGCCAGCGAGACGGCGGATGCGGCCCCGGCAGGGCAGAAGCGGACGCGGAAAACGACAGAGGCAGCAGACAATGAATGAGACGACGAATGGCACCTCCAGCAGCCTTTCCCCGCTCATTGGTCGGGCTGGGTCTCTCCTTGGCAGCCTTGGAGCGAAATTGAAAGATGCGCGGGCGAACCTCACGGAAGCGCCGGCCACGGCGACTGAAGTCCCCTTCTGCGACGATGACCCTAAGACTGTGGCGCAGGCTGAGGCACAAACGCGTCCAGCCACGGAGCGGGCGGAAGAGACTCTGGACCAGATCGGCGAACGGCTAGGCGCCTTTGCCGCCCTGGTGGGCCATCGTCTCCGCAAGGCCGCCGCGCTGGCGCGCGAGGAAGCGGAAGACATCTTGGCCGAGGCCCAGAGCCTCCGCCGCAATGATGCCGCATAGGGCATCCGCGCCCAAGTCCGCAATTGTTAGGCCGGAAACGGGCCGCTTCGTGCAGCCCGTTTTCTTTTCTGTTCTTACTTCTCTGTCCCAGGAACTTCCCGCCCCATGAGCGTCGTCCTTGCCCAAGAGCCGCGTCTTGTCCACAGCGTACCAGGCCGCGTGCGCGTACACTTGCCTGAGTTATCCGTGCAAAACCAGCGTGATTTGGAAAACACGCTGCGGCATCAACCCGGCATCCAAAGTGTGCAGGCGAACCCCGACACAGGCAACGTCTTGATCCGTTTCTCGGCTGGGCTGACCGATGGGCGGACGGTTCTAGGCATGGTGAGCGCCGCCGCCCGCCGGCCCGGCTCGGCTTCGCGTAACGGCCATAGAAACGGCAGCTCGCCGGTGCCCCTGCCCGCGCCCGCGCCGCCGCCCGCCGTGGAGGAACGTGAGGGCCAGACGCGGCGGGCGCGGATCGCGGTGCGCGGCCTGGACCGCGACCCCGGAACGGCCCGTCGCGTCGTGGAGCATCTGGAGCGGCTGCCAGGCGTCAAGGCAAGGGCCAATGTGCTCACGGGGCGCGTTCTGGTGGAATGGACGTCGCATCAGCTTGACATCGAGGACTTAGTCTCGGAAGTCGCCAACATCGAGCTGCCTGACATGCCCGGCGAGGACCGTCCTACGCACCCACTAGACCCCGCCCCGCTTCAGCAGAGCGCCACGCGGCTGACAGCCTCTGTCCTGGGCCTGAGCCTGCTGGCCGCACAGCGGCTTTCCGGGCAGCCGCCGCTGGCGGGCGGTCCCGCGCTGTCGTATGCCGGAGGCATGATCCATATCGCACAGGCGTTTCCGCCGCTCCGAAACGGCCTGAGATCGCTGGTCGGCCGGGATGCCGCCATCCTTCTGCTTGGCCTGCCCGACATCCTCCTGTCCGCCCTGACCGGCAGCCCGCTTTCGCTGGCACTAGCCGCCGCTACCTCGCTGCGGCTGCTGACCGAGGTGACCGCCCGGCGCACGGCCTGGCGGCGCTATGAGGAGCGTCTGGCGGACGTGGCTTCGGCCCAGTCCGGTGCGACGGTTCGGCTGGAGTCTGGGGAGCGGACGCCGCTGACAGCCCGCGTCATGGAGGGGCAGGGGACCGCCTCGGGCCAGAACGGGCTGCCCCTTCCCGTTATGCCCGGCGTGACCGTTCCCGCTGGGGCGCGGCTCTCCGGCGGGCCTTTCGTGCTGGAACTCACTGAGAGCAAGGCTTGGACGCCCACGCCGCGCCCGGCGCCCCTGGCCCCGACGCTCTATGATCGCTATCAGCAGGCGACCGGAATCGTCTCCCTGGTTTTCGCCGCCGGCCTGGGCATCATCACGCGCTCACCGTCGCAGGCGTTCGCCGCCCTGCTGCTGGTCAACCCGCGTCCTGCCCTCATCGGACGAGAGGGGGCGAACCTGGGCGCCGCCGCCCGCGTGCTGCGGGCCGGCGTGACCGTGGTGGGGACTCGGCCGGACCGCTCCGTGCGCCGGCCCGACTTTCTGATCCTGGACAGCCCACGTCTGCTGACGAATGGGCTGGAGCTGACCGCGTTGCTGCCGCTGACTGAGGCGCGCGAGGCGGCGGAGCTTCAGTCCCTTGCGGCGGGCATAGATGCCGCCGCCGGCTCGCCCTGGGGGGCCACGTTCCCGCCCGCAGGGCGGGCTGAAGCATCAAATGGGCGATTTGACGGCAGTGTGGCCTCGGCGACGATTGAAGGCGCATGCTGGACGCTGGGGCCGGTAGACCAGCCCGAGCTGGGTTCCACCCTCGCCCGCCTTTCTGAGCGCGGCGATTTCCTACTCGCGCTGGGGCGTGATGGAAATGACGGCCCACTTGCGATCCTCGCCTTGCGGCCCCGGCTCGTCGCCGGTGTCGCCGCTTTTGTCCAGACCTGTCGCCGGCACACGGTTCAGATCATCCTGCGCGTAGACGAGGACTCGCCGACGGCCCAGGCTGTCGCACGTCGTGTGGGCCTGACGCTGACTGTGGCAAGCGACATGGCAGCGGTCCGGCAGCGGCAAGCATCCGGCGCGCGCGTCGCCTTCGTCTCGGACAGCGCCGATGCGGCGGAAGCCTTTGCTGCCTGTGACCTTGGGGTCGGCCTGTCTTCCGGGCGGAGCAGCCGCTTCCCGGCCCGCGCGGACTTGCTGGCGCCGGACCTGGACGGCCTGACGGCGATCATCGAGTCGGGCGCGCGCCGCGAGGCTGCCGTGCTCGACTCCCTCGGCCTCTCCCTTGTGTCCAACATCGCCGGCGCATTCCTGGGCGTGCGCGGCGGGGTGGGCATCGAGACCGCCTCGCGCGTTGTTTATGTGGCGGCCCTGGCTGCCATGGCCGACGGCTGGGCGCGGCTGCGCGGCGGGGAGCGTCCGCAGTCGGTCACGGCGCGGCTGGTGGACCCGAAGCCCGAGCGCTGGGGGCGGCGTAGCGCGGAGGACACATTGGCGGCATTGGGGGTCACTCCCCAAGGGCTGACCACGGCGCAGGCTCTGGAGCGCCGCCGGACTGCGCCCAAGCCGCCGCGCCGCAATGTCGTCCTGGACGCGATCTGGGACCAGATGCGCTCACCTCTGATCGGCATCCTGGCGGCGGGCGCTGGCCTGTCGCTCTTTCTAGGTTCTCCGCTCGACTTCGCGCTCATCGCGGGGACTATCCTGGTGAATGTCGCCGTCGGCGCCTGGCAGGAGCGGCAGGCGGGGCAGGCCACGTTGGCATTGGAGCAGCTGGGCCGCGCGACTGCCACCGTGGTGCGGGACGGCATGGTGACGGAAATCCCTGCCGGCGAGGTCGTGCCCGGTGACATCTTGCTGCTGGCCTCAGGGGACCGCGTCGCCGCCGACGCCCGGATGCTGGAGTCGAGTGCATTGGAGGTGGACGAGGCCGCTCTGACGGGTGAATCGCTGCCCGTCTTCAAAGTGCCGGACGGTGGGGTGGACACGAGCCGCATTGTTTTGGAGGGCAGCGACGTGACGACCGGCAAAGGCCGCGCCGTCGTCGTCGCGGTCGGCAAAGACACGCGGCTGGGGGCGACGGCCGCCGCCCTGGCCCTGGACGATTCGGAGCAAAGCCCGCTGGGCCTGCGCTTGGGCCGTCTGATGAAACAATTCCTGCCGCTGGCGGGCATCGGCGGCGGGCTGGTCGTCGGCGTGGGACTTCTGCGTGGTCAGCCCTTGCTGCCGCAGCTTGCGGTCGGCGCGACCATCGCCCTCGCCTCCGTCCCCGAAGGACTGCCCCTGCTGGCGGGCATGGGCGAGGCTGCTGTCGCGCGCCGCCTAGCCGGGCACAACGCTCTAGTCCGCCGCTTGTCCGCCGTGGAGGCGCTGGGGCGCGTGGACGTGGCCTGTACCGATAAAACGGGGACGCTGACTGAGGGCAAGCTGGCCTTGGGCCTGGTCGCCTCACCCAACACCGAAGCCGCGATGCCGGGGGACTTGCCCGCTGACCTTCGCCCCGTCCTGCGGGCGGCGGCCTGGGCAAGCCCGTCCCCGGATGCCCCTGATTTCGATTCGCACCCCACCGATGTCGCCGTCGTGCGCGGCGCGCTGGACGCGGGACTGGGCGCGGAGATCGGCCAGGAAAGAATGGCAGAAGCGCCCTTCGACCCGGCCCGCGCCTTCCACGCGACTTTGACGAGGGAGGCTCTGGCCGTCAAGGGCGCCCCGGAGGCCGTCACGCCGCGCTGCTCCCATGTCCATCGCAGCGGAAAAAATGTCCTGTTGGACGTGGCGGGGCGCGAGAGCTTGCTGCAGCAGGCGCACGACTTGGCTGGGCGCGGCCTGCGTATCCTGATGGTCGCCCAGGGCAGCCCGGACACGGTCGTCTCCGACCCCCAGGGGCTGACTGCGCTGGGCTTCGTCGGCATCCGCGACCCGCTCCGGCCCACCGTCCATGCCGCCGTGCGGCGCTGCCACGAGGCCGGAATCCATGTCCTCATGCTGACCGGCGACCATCCGGCAACGGCGCGGGCCATCGCGCGGGAGGCGGGCCTGCTGGACGATGGCCGCGACGTGCTGACCAGCGCGGACATCGCGCACCTCCAAAACAGCGAGCTGCACGCGCGGCTGGACCGTGCCGCCGTCATCGCGCGGGCGACGCCGCTGGATAAGCTCCGCATCATCGAGAGCTTCCAGCGGCACGGACACACCGTCGCCATGACCGGCGATGGCGTGAACGATGCCCCCGCCCTGCGCCTGGCGGACGTAGGGGTCGCGATGGGGAAGGGGGGGACGGAGGTCGCACGTCAGGCCGCCGCCGTTGTCCTGGCCGACGACGATTTCGCGACCTTGGTGGAGGCTCTGGTCGAGGGGCGCGGCTTCTGGCGCAACATGCGCCGTGCCCTGGGCCTGCTGCTGGGCGGCAATCTGGGCGAATTGGGCCTGGTCGTCGGCGCAAGCCTGCTGGGCCTGGCCTCGCCGCTGACCACGCGGCAGATATTGGCCGTCAACCTCATCACGGATGCCCTGCCCGCCCTCTCGGTCGCCTTGCAGCGCCCCGAGAACCGGCACCTGGCCTCACTCGCCCGCGAGGGAACGTCCGCCCTGGATACCCCCCTGCGGAATGATGTCCTGCGTCGCGGCGCGGCGACTACGGTGCCCGCGCTGGCCGCCTTCGCCCTGACTTTGGCGATTTCGGGGCTGCCGCAGGCGCGCACCGTCGCCTTCGCCAGCATCGTGGCGACGCAGCTCGCGCAGACCCTCAAGGCCGGCTGGATCGAGGGCGGCCTGACCCCCTCCGTCTTCGGTGCGGTCGGTGCTTCGGCGGCCTTTCTCGTCGCCGCCATCACCATCCCCGCCCTGCGGAGCGTTCTGACCCTGACCGTGCCCACGCCGTTTTCTGTGGCCCTAATCGGGGTGGGGGCCGTCGTCGCGATGGTCGCCGGTGGGACATCCTCCGCGCCTACGAATGACGTCAAGAGTGGGCTGAAGATCGTGCCATCCCCGCTGCCCCGACCGCGCGCGCTGCTGCCCGCGCCGCGCAAACTGCTGGTGGCACCGTCTGCCTAACAGACTGTCATGTGGGGGAAATGAACAATCCTGTGTCACCGTTTTGCGTCAGTCGGCTGACCTGAAACCTGCCATCCGGGAGCAGCGAAATGAACACCTTCGCGCCGGGGTGGTAACACTCCGGCTTCAGCCCAGGCTCTAAGTGCAGCCGCTCCCCTGTCTTGGTCTCCCAAACCGTGGTTCCGTGTTCCTCTGAGAAGGCAAAAAGATAGGTGTCGAATGCCAGTTCACCGTCCGGCCCCGCAAACCAGCGCGACTCCTTGCCGGTGGCTACGTCGAAGACCCGAACGGCCGGGATGATAAAGTCGTCATCCTCGCCATACCCCCAGATTGCCAGCGTTAGGTCGTCAAGCCAGCAGAGCGGCCTCCCCCAGAAGTAGTCTCGCTGGCAGAGGGTACGGAGGGAAAGGCCATCTTCCGACTCCCAGACGTTCTCCTCCACCCACCCCCGCAGGCTCCAAGTGCGTACTGCGCCAACCGGATGCCACACCCACCCGTTGTCCGCAATCCACTCGCCGTTCGGGGACGCCAAAAGGCCCGCGTGAAAATAATCGAGGTAGTGAGCGGGCTGCGCCTCGCCGGTCTGGTAGTATGTCGGCCCGCGCTCGGTCAACAGCTTCCCCGTTTTAGGATCGGACACATCCAATCGGTTCCAGGCCGTTGCGTGAACGAGCAGCGTCCGGCCATCCAGGTTGACGAAGCTTATGGGGAACCGGCAGTGTTTCGTGTGGTCGTTACCGCGTTCCAGCCGCATCGTTATTTGCCCAGATGTTAGGTCTGCCACAACCCCATATTGGCCGAAGGGGTTGACCACGGCCACCAAATCCCCGTCTTGCGAAAGGTGGAGTGAGATTTCCTCCGCTAAGTTCACGTCGGCATCAAGAATCCGTGCCAGGGGCGTCACGAGCCGCGCCGCAAGGTCAACCCGGCAAAGCTCGCCTCTCTCGGTGAGGGTGATGCACACCGGCGTGGGAGCAGTACTAATTGGTTGAATCGCCAGTATGACTTCACCGAGAGGCTGACCGAGGGTTACCGTCTCATGGGAGAAGGAAAGTCCAGATGGGCACACAAGGATTTCCGGGCGCCCAAGTACCCCCAGAAAATTGCGGTCTTCCCCAAAGTCCGTGAAGCAGTTAAGGCAGACCCCACGAATAGGTGTCACGGTATCCACCGGGATTTGCCCGCAGCCAGGGCAAACAAAATGGTACAGAAGACCGTGTCCAGTAAACCTCTGATAGTAGTCAAGGCTATGATCCGCCGCGAGATGTTCGCAAATGTTGCGTCTCTCTGCCGCCTCATCGTGAGAACATATCAGGAATTGGACGGTAGGTAGATCGTTGGTGTTCATGCTGTCGTTTCCTATTCTGACCTTTGCAATAGCGATATCAGTGGAGTAAAGAAGCTGGGGAAGAGGGCGCAGCAAGCAGCGCCCCTACAACTGTCACAGCGAGAATAGGTTGGGTAAAATATCCTCGGCCTTGCCCAGATGTACCTCGTCAAACTCCTCGGAACCCGTTCCCGCGTCCAGGTTCACCAGCACCGTCCGCGCGCCCGCTTGCGCGGCCAGACGGACGAAGGCGGCGGCAGGCCAGACGGTGCCGGATGTGCCGACGGCCAGGAATAGGTCGCATCTATCGAGGGCGGTCTGCGACTGGCGCAGGGCGGCTTCGGGCAGTGTCTCGCCGAATAGCACGACATCCGGGCGCAGGGGTTCGCCGCAGTGTGGGCAAATGGGGACGGTTTCATACAGGCGGTCATCAACGAATGGGGGGAGGCCGCAGTTGGGATTGGTACAGCGGGTGCGGAAGGCGGAGCCATGCAGTTCGGTCACGTCTGGGCTGCCGGCCCGCTGATGGAGGCCGTCCACGTTCTGCGTCAGCAGCGTCACTGCACCGGGCCGCGCCCGCTGCAAGGCGGCGACGGCGGTGTGGGCGGGGTTTGGAACGGCATCGAGCGTCTGCCGACGCCGCTGGCTGTAAAGCCGCCAGAGGTCGGGCAGGCTGCCGGGCAGGGAGCGCGCCTCCACGATCCAGGCGATGTCTTCGCGCTCCCACAGTCCGCCCGGCCCGCGATAGGTCGGCAGGCCGGAGCCGACCGAAACGCCCGCCCCCGTCAGGATGACGATGTGATGATATGAGTCCAGGAGCAGTGGTTTGGGAGAATACATAAGGGCTAAGTGCTAGGGAACAGGAAACAGTCGACGGTCTTGATGGTGGTGAGGTCACGCGCAGGCATCTGAACATCGGCATT
>JANLUQ010000197.1:0-6562 GCA_031363565.1 Armatimonadota bacterium
ACTGGCTGGTCGGCTCGGCTATGAGCAGTTGAGCGACCGGGAGATGGAAGTGCTGCGGCTCATGGTCAGGGGCCTGTGTAACCAGGAGATCGCCGGGGCGCTCTTCATCGCGGAGAGCACGGTCAAGTTCCACGTCAACCACATCCTGAGCAAGTTGAACGCGGGAGACCGTACCCAGGCGGTCATCACCGCGCTCAAGCGCGGCCTCGCCAGCTTGCAGTGACTCGACGTTAAACAAATAGCCTGATTTTAAGGACAGCCTCCGGGCTGTCCTTTTGTCGTGTTATGAGCTGTCCTTTTGTCTAGTTCAAAGCAGAACCCCAGACGGGCGACAGAACAGCCGCCACCCTCCATACTTGGAGTGGTGGGTTTACATCCGGCGATGGATGCTGAACCAGTGGGCTTGGGGCTTGTAGGCAGCCTGCAAGCGGCGTCCAAAGTGCGCCATGTCCTTCGTCAAAGCAGCGGTGATTCCATCAGCCATGGACCGCGGGAACGCAGGCGCCGCGGCGCAGGGTTCTTTCAACCTAAGTCTGCAAATGAGGCGACGAAAATGACAAGTGATTCTCAGCTACAGAGTGATGTCCAGGCAGAGCTACAGTGGCAGCCGAGCGTAGACGCAGCGCATATCGGGGTCGCCGCGAAGGACCATGTCGTAACGCTCACGGGCCAGGTGGCCCACTACGCAGAAAAGGCCGCTGCGGAAAAATCCGCGAAAGGCGTCTACGGCGTCAAGGCGGTCGCCAACGACATCGTGGTGGAACTGCTTGACTCGAGCCGCCGCACCGACCAAGACATCGCAGAGGCGGCAGTGAGCGCCATGCACTGGGACTTCGAGGTGCCGACGGATCAGATTAAGGTCATTGTGAAGAACGGCTGGGTCACGCTGGAAGGCAAGGTCGATTGGCAATACCAGAAAGACGCCGCCAAGCGCTGCGTCCAGTACCTGATGGGCGTCACGGCGGTCACCAACGCGGTCACGATCAAGCCCACGGTGAAGTGGATCGACGTCAAGAACAAGATCGAAGAGGCGTTTCGTCGCAATGCAGAACTGGACGCCCGGCGGATCGGCGTCGCCACATACAACGGCACAGTGACGCTGGATGGAAGCGTGTCGTCCTGGGCGGAACGCGACGAGGCTGTGACGGCCGCCTGGGGCTCACCGGGCGTGACCTCCGTCAATGACAAACT
The DNA here is from genome assembly GCA_031363565.1 of Armatimonadota bacterium. GTDB lineage: Bacteria > Armatimonadota > Armatimonadia > Armatimonadales > Capsulimonadaceae > JANXMY01. Next base: position 1,192 of record JANLUQ010000197.1, read on the forward strand.
CACAGTCGTGGTCTGACAAAGTTCCGTTTCCAGGGCCGCCCTCCGTATTGCGGGCGCCCCTGGAAACGCCGCGCAGCATGTAGACCGATTTTCGCCATGACAGAAGCACTAAAGGCCGAAGCACAAAGGATAACGCTGACCCCCCCCGTCAGCGAGCGCGATCACGCACAGGGTCTTGCCACGGCGGCCATCACGCTCGTCGAGTACGGGGATTACCACGACCCGCAGTGCGCCGCCGCCCAGAGATGGATCAAAGCCCTCCAGGCCCGGATGGGGGACCGGCTGCTTCTGGTGTTCCGCCATTTTCCGGCCTCCAGTCTCTTTCCGCACGCCGCCGAGGCGGCCGAGGCGGCAGGGCGGCAGGGCTGCTTCTGGGGGATGTACGACACGCTCTTTGAGCACCAGTCGGCGCTCGGCAACGGGCACCTCGTGGAGTACGCGCGCGATCTGGGCCTGGACATGAGCCAGTTCCTGCGAGACATGACGGGGCGTGTCTCGGCCGAGCGGGTGTGGCTGGACCTCGCGAGTGGGAGACGGAGCGGTGTCCAGGACACGCCCACGTTCTTCGTGAACGGCATCCGCCAGTCTGGCTCCTGGAAAGGGGCCCTGGCTTCCGTGTCGGCCGTTCCTCACGAGGACGGCGAGCAGATGGGCCGGTGGGCTGATGACGGCACTCCCCCGGCTCTGGACGGCACCGATGAGTAAAGACAAATAAAGACTAAAGTGGTGAGTAGAAAAATGTCCCTCGAACTTATATCCCTTGAACAGAGGCCAGCCACTCGGCCGGCGAAGTCTGGTCCGGAGCGTGGGGCCTACGGCCTCTGCACCCACCGGCGTCTGAGCCGGCCCGCCGGGGCGGGAAGTGGCCGCTCCCGGCGCGGGGCCGGTGTGGAGCAGGAACCCGGAGCGGACGCATCCTTGAACGACCGGTGTGGGACCACTCGGCACCTGGTAATAGGGGCGGCCTCCGAGGTCTGCCGGTTGGAGGCCCTGGCCAGCCAGGAAGTTTTCATGGGCCAGGAAGCGCTGACCAGCAGCGACTTCGCCGATGTCGTCCCTCTAGGCAGGGGCCGGGTGGTGCTGGCCTTGGGGGACGTGTCCGGCAAGGGACCGGCAGCGGCGCTGTGCGTGCCGCAGGTCCTGTACGCCTTGCGCCTGATCCTAGGGGAACACGCGCAGCCGGCCCGCGCCTTGAGCCGGCTGAACCGCTATCTGTGCGGCGCGGACCTGCCCGCCGCCTGCCAGTCCGTGTCTCTGTCGCTGGCGGTGCTGGACGTGGGGAGAGGGGCAGCGGTATGCGCCTGCGCGGGGTCGGAGCCGCCACTGATCCTGCGGGCGGGCGGGAGCGTGGAGGCTGTCAACGCGGGCATCATGGGTCTTGGGATAGACGCGGAGTGGTCCTACCGGGAGGCGGATTTCCTTCTGGGGGAAGGGGACGCGTTGCTGCTGGTGACGGACGGGATCACGGAGGCACGACGAGCCAACAGCGATGGGGACTCCCTGTGCTGCGAAGGGCTTGCCGGGCTGGCCCTGGAAGCCTTCAGGGCGGGCGTCCCGCCGGGGCGGGTGGCACGGGCGGTGCTGGGCGGGGCTAAGGCGTTCGCGGGCGGCAGATTCCACGACGACGCCAGCGTACTCGTCGCTATACGGCGGTGAGCAGCCCAGAGGGGCATTTCAACCGTTCCGCACATGTGGGCGAGATCCCATGTGTGCTGACAAGCATGTCAAACGAAGAGGAGACGAAAATGATGTCTAGCGTAACAGTTGATAGAACTCTTGACCCAATGAGCGACCCCATGACGCTCTCCTTCGATCAGGCGGTGGTAGCCAGCTACCGCAGCCATCACGATGCCGAGACGGCCGTCCGCCTCCTCGCCAAAGAAGGCCTGCCGATGGACAAGATCTCCATCATCGGCCGTGACTTCGAGACGCGCGAAGATGTGCAGGGCTTCTACCGCCCGGCGGATGCGGCGCTGGAAGGTGCGGGCGCGGGGGCATGGTTCGGCGGCCTCTTCGGCCTGCTGGTCGGGACCGGGCTGTTCATCCTTCCCGTCATCGGGCCGGTGCTCGTACTGGGGCCGCTCGCCGGGCTGGTTGCCGGTGCGATCGGCGGCGCGGGCGTGGGCGCACTCGTGAGCGGACTGGTCTTCCTGGGCGTTCCCCAGGATCAGGCGATCAAGTACCAGGAGCGTATCCAGGCCGGCGAGTTCCTGGTGGTCGTCCATGGGGGGAGTGCGGCGGAGACGGAGCGGGCGTGTTCGGCCCTTCAGAACACGACTCATGCCTATCTTCAGACGCACTCCATATTCCACGGTGGGACAGTGGTTCATGGCGGGGCGGTCTGAGTGGCGGGACATGGAAGGAGAGGGCGTATGTTCACCAATATTCTACTCGCCTCGGACGGCTCGGAGTGCGCGCTCAAGGCCGCCACCGTGGCCGCGACCCTTGCCAGCAAATTCACAGCTCGTCTGACCATCATCAACATCTATGAACCCATCCCGACCGTCGGCCCTTACGGAGAAATCGTCAATGTCGAGCTGAACAAGAGGTACATCACGGAATTGCAAGAACACGCGATCTCTCCTTTGGGCTGCATCATGGAGAGAATGGGGATGCCTTATAAGGGGGGCCGGGTGGAACCAATTTTCGACTTTCTCGCCCAGACGGTGGGCTGGCTGGAGGGCGAGGTCGCCTTCAGCGAGGACGGCTGTCCTGTGGCGTTCATCCACGGGGGGGCCGTCTTCGCCGCCAAGAACGGCCACCACCTCGGCACTTCCACGACGGCGTGTTCCGCGACCGTTTGGGCTGCATCGTGGCCTTCGTCCGAGGGAGTACGCTCTACACCGCCCTCACGACGCCGCAGGAAGTACGGGCGCCGCCCAGCGTCCAGTCCCGCGCGGTACCGGGCCGCGCCCATCTGCCCGCCGCTCCGCCGCACCGCGGTGAACCCTTGCTCAAAACTTCCAGCCTGGATTGGGAGCGCTTCGTGACGGGATGCGAGGCGCAGCGGCCCTGGAAGACACGCCGCTGACACCCATCCTGGTCGCGACGGGTGACTGAAGGAAATACATCATGAGAACGTCCGCAGACCACTCCGCCGAAGAGGCCGCCACCCGGTTCGTCGCCGGCCACACGGCCCCTGCCGGCACATACCGTCTGGTGGGGACGGGCCGGGAAGTCCGGCTGGACCTGGAAGATGTCTTGCCCGAGACCCTCGACGGACATATCGCGGTTTATGAACGCCGCCCCCTGACCTGGGCGGAGTTGCAGTGCCGTGGGGAGTGCGCCTGACGCCTGCTGCAGAGACCGTCCGCGCATTTTCCTATCCTCGGCGTGAAGTAGGAGGACCAGTCGTGGCTCATTCGGGTCTGACTGGGTAGACAGAATGCTGTGGAGATCTAACATGACCCGCGTCTCGGGTCAACAAAAGGAAATACATGAAAACAAACGCAGGTCTGTGGATTGACCACCGAGAGGCCATTATCGTGGTGCTGACGGAAACCGGGGAAGAAACCGAGCGCATCCAATCAAACGTGGAAAAGCAGCTTTGGCGCTCGGGCGAGCCGGCGCATGGTTCGGCTAAAGCGCAAAAGGCTCAGGCCGACGATTCCCGAGAGCGAGAACATATGGGGCACCTCGCACGCTACTACGACGAGATTATTTCGCATCTTCGCGATGTGGAATCAGTCCTGATCTTTGGTCCCGGCGAGGCTAAAGGCGAACTGAAAAAGCGGTTCGAGAAACACCCGAGCGATACCCGCATCATCGCGCTGGAAACCACCGATGAAATGACCGAGCCACAAATTGTGGCGCTGGTTCGTCATCACTTTCACCGCAATACGGCCCGGCAGTGAAAGGCCATGTTCTCAGTCATAGGAGGGTTGGAGCGTCTTCGTTTCTCTTTACCGTCAGCCCCTACTTCGAGGAGACATCAGGAAGAGGATCAACGCGATGATTGTGAAAATAACTCGAATAAACGAGACGCTTGCGGTCTGGCTCACCAAGGCGTTTGGGACCATGTGGGTTTGTTATGCCTTTATGGTCTATGGGCTGCTTCCCGCCTTCGCCCTTTTTCAGAACCATCAAGCCTCCTTTCTATACTGGTCCAACTGGGTCCAGCTCTGGTCGTTGCCTTTGATCCTGGTGGGAACCAACATCTTATAGACGAATCACTTAAACCTTTCGCACAGCTCGCGATAGCCTTGCTTTTCCAGAAGCGAGCAAGCAAAGCGGCTGCCTTCCAGGTACGCCTCGAAGGCATCGGCCAAGGCGGGTAACTTGGCAAAACTGTGATTGTGGCTCACTGCTTGGCGGACTGCCTTCCACACATGCTCCTGCGGGTTCAACTCCGGGCAGCCCGGAGAAAACCACAGCACCTCCAAACGCGGGTTGGCGGCCAGCACCGAACGGATTGCCTCTCCCTTGTGCCAGGGCGCACGGTCCCAGAGCAGCAGAATCGGCTTGTCCGGGTAAGCCCAAAGCAGACGGTTGAGATACAGAGCCGAGACCTCGGCGTTCATCAGATCGGAGCGCAAACTCACTTGTTGCCCCGTCGCCAGATTGAGCGCTCCGTAGAAGTGGGTGTTGTCCCGATTGACGGCTGTACGTACAACAGGCGTCTGTCCTCTCCGTGCCCACACACGCATCGAGGAGGCTTGCAGATACACGGACGCTTCATCAGCGGCCAGAATGACTGTGTCCGGTGCGTCCTGGGCAATGTCCACCAGTTTTTTTTTCGAGCCGCTCCTCGAAATCCATGAGTTTGGATGTTGAGTGCGACTTGTATTGTTTGGCCGGACACTGGCAGCTGAGTTCACACTTCCGCATCAATGTCCGGTAAGAGGTCTTGCTCGCATAGATGACGCCGAAATCACGCTGGAGCAGACGAGCGACATCGGGAACCGTCCAGAACTGCCCCTCGCCGACGCAGTGGTCGCGTCCTAACAGTCCAGCGGGTGTGTAGCGATGCAGTTTTGTTTGCACGGCTTCGATTTGTTCGGGCGTCAGGCAAGCACGGTTGCCCCCAAGGCGATGATCCAAGAGGGCAGTCAGTCCGCGTTGCTGGTAAGCGCGTACCCAGTTGGACAGAGTGCGGGATGTGCACCCACAGATGTCTTGGATCAGGGCTGTCGTGTAGCCAGTTCCGTAGAGGCGCACGGCTTGATAGCGTGCCTTGGCAGGGGCGTCCTGGCAATGCTGGTAAGCGGTTTGTAGTTGCTGGGCTTTTCCTTCGGTGAGGCAGAATGAACGAGGTTTCATACCTCCTATACGCAATCTTTAACTGATTTGTCTATAAGATCAAAGGGATACATGCAAGGTCAAAGGCAAAGGCTTTGAGCGGTGTAAAGCGAGCACCTGACCATTGGCCTAT
>JANLUQ010000203.1:0-2831 GCA_031363565.1 Armatimonadota bacterium
GGCTTCGTCGACCGCGTCATCGCGACCGGTGCGTCCGTCCCCGGTCAGGCGCTCCAGTGGTCGTTCATCGACAGTTACGAGACCGGCCCGCAGAACTGGACCGACGACTTCCCCGCGCAATTCAAAACGCGCACCGGCTACGCCATCACGCCTTGGCTAATCGCCTTCACGGGCCGCACCGTTGAGTCGCCCGATCGGAAAAATCGCTTCCAGTATGACTTCACGCGCACCATTTCCGACCTCTGGGACAGCAACTATTGGGGCTATTTCGGGGACCTTCTGCACAAACACGGCTTGAAGTCGCAGATCGAGGCCTACGGAAACGGTACGTTCGATACGGTCCGTTCGGCCGGGCTTTCGGACATGGCGATGAGCGAGTTTTGGTATCCAGGGGCGGGAGACGCCCGTCTGGCGAAGCAGGCGGCCTCCGCCGCCCACATCTACGGCATTACCTTGGTCGGCGCGGAGGCATTCACGGCGGGCGGCGACTATTTCGACGCCACGCCCTGGAAGATGAAGCGCGAGGGTGACAACATCATGGCGGCCGGGGTGAACCGTTTCTACTTCCACTCCGGTGCACACCAACCCGGGACTGATGGGCGCGCCCCTGGGATGACCTGGGACTTCGGCATCTTCCAGAATCGCAATAACACCTGGTACGAGACCGGGAAAGACTACTTTACCTACCTCGCGCGCTGCGAGTCCCTGCTGCAGCAGGGGCACTTCGTCGGCGACATCCTCGCCTATGAGGGGGAAGAGGGAAACGGCGGCCAGTCACTGTCCGCCCCTCCTGCTGGGTATGCGAGCGATGAGATCGACGGCACACTCCTGCTCACTAGCCTGACCGTCGACCATGGGCTGCTGGCCCTGCCGAGCGGCCAGCGATATCCCATCCTCGCTCTGGCGAACACGCGGAGCATGTCGCTGCCTGTTCTGGAAAAGGTCGCGGCCCTGGTGCGGTCGGGTGCCGTCGTCTTCGGTCCAAAACCCGATCACGTCCTCGGCCTCGCCGGTTACCCGGACAGTGAGACAAAACTCACCAAGATTGCCGATGAACTCTGGGGCAAGATCGACGGTCGGTCGCTTATCAAGAACCATGTCGGCAAGGGATGGGTCTACTGGACCGGAGACTTCAAGAACGTCGCCGCCGTGCTGGACGACCGGCACATCGCCCCGGACTTCTCCTCGAACGCCCACGGCGGGCCGCTGCGCTTCCTGCACCGGCGCGTCGGGGAGGCCGACTCCTACTTCCTCTCCAGCCAGTCTCTCGGCTCGGTCACCGCAAACGCGACATTCCGGGTCTCCGGGAAACAGCCGGAAATCTGGGACCCGCAGAAGGGGACCACTACAGACGCCGCCGTGTGGCGCGAAGACGGCACGGGGCGCACGCAGGTGCCGCTGCAACTGATGCCCGGCCAGAGCCTGTTCGTGGTGTTCCGCAGGCCCGCGCCGAAGAACCATCTGGTCTCGGTCTCGATGACATCGGCGACGGAAGCCGCCGACAGGGTCCCGACGCTCGTGGTCACCAAGGCGACCTATGGGGATTTGGCCGGGAACGGTGGGACGATGGACATCACGTCGCAGCTCACGCGGGCGATCCAGGATAATCAGCTCGATGTGGTCCTCGGGAACGACTTTGCCGGCACGGACCCGGCCGCGCTGATCGTCAAATCGGCGAAGATCGACTACACGATTGATGGGAAGCCCGGCTCCGTGACTGTCCCTGAGAGTGGCACTCTCATCCTGCCGGCCGCCGAGTTCCACGCCGCCCCGTTCCGGGTGGTGCGTGGCGCAAGCGGTCAGGCGCAGCTTCTTGCCTCCGCACCGGGGCCGTACACGGTGAAAGATTCCTCTGGGAAAGTAACGTCCCGACAGATTGCCGCGTCGCCCGCACCGATCACCGTGGGCGGTCCATGGGTCGTCCACTTCGACCCCCGCTGGGGCGGTCCGGCAGCGACCACGTTCGACTCGCTTGGCGATTGGACGCAGCGCCCGGAGCCGGGGATCAAATACTACTCCGGCACCGCCGAATACGACAAGACGATCGACGTTCCCGCCGGCTGGGTGCGGCCCGGCCGCGTCATCACCCTCGACCTGGGCGACCTGGAGAGCCTGGCCAATGTGACCCTGAACGGCCACGACCTTGGCTGCCTCTGGTCCCCGCCGTACCAGGTCGATGTCACCGGAATCCTGCGGCCGGGCCCGAATACGCTTCTGATCAAGGTGACCGACACCTGGGTGAACAGGCTGATCGGCGACCACGGCTTGCCGTCGGAGCAGCGCCTCACCTCGACCACCCAGTCGTTCTACAGCGCCAATTCTCCTCTGATCCCGTCCGGCCTCTTCGGCCCGGTCACCCTGGTCGCGGCAGACCCGGTCGCGCTGTAACCGGTCGTGCTGTAACCGGTCGTGCTGTAAGGGATGTGTCTCGTGCTGACGGAGCGGCCTTCCAGGACTTCCTGGGCCTCGTCGCTGCCTTTAGCGGAGAGGGGTTCACTTCAAGGGCATGCCTTCTTCCTACCCGTCAAGTAAGATACAATGACGCCATGGGCAGCACGGAAGCACAGGCGCAGCAGGAAGTCGCGCAAGTCGTTCGCATCGTGGATGAGTTGACGGGGCTTCCGTCACGGTGGGGTGGGTAGGTCGAGCTGATGCCAAAGCCCAATTACAAACTGATGTTACGTCGCCCCGCCCTGAAGGGCAGGTCTGGGGGGCCTGCGGCCAACCGGTCTGCGACCGGAAGATTAAGATGGGGATTCTCTCCCGCCCACAGGGTCGGGTGTTCACCCCGCTCCGTTCCTACGAGGGGCAGTGGCTCCGCGGTCGGCGCC
>JANLUQ010000198.1:0-2703 GCA_031363565.1 Armatimonadota bacterium
GCCGATCAGGATCAGGGTGCGCCCGCGCCAGCCGTCCTGCCCGTCCGCCCGCGCTTGGAGGCTCGAATGGTCGCACAGAACGAGAAAATCCAGGCCCGCCTCATTGGCGGCCGACGCGATCTCCCCCACGGTCCCCGCGCCGTCGCTGAAGGTGGAGTGGATGTGCAGGGCACCGGCGTAGTCATAGAAGCGCGGCAGCCCCAGAGACTGCCCGCCGCGCCCCGTGGGGGCGGGACGCGGCGCGGGCGGGGGCGCATACTGGATGCGCTCGCGCAGGGTGGCGAACAGACCCTCGCAGGTGAGGATCGAAAGATAGAGCCGCACGCGCGACCACTTCAACACGGCAGATTCTCCAGGCTAATCAATGAGTCGGCGGGTCAATGGCGCCCGGCGATGCGCTTACAACACAGGTGCGTGGGAGCGGGTTCCCCCGCCCTCCACCCGACCGTTTGCAGTCATTGTAGCATGAATCTTAAGGATTCGCCAATGTTTTCGGTGCGGCGGGCGACACGGAGATTTCCGTGGTCCGGTGCGGCTTCAGGGCGGCCTCCACGACCACCTCCTCGCCGCCCTTGCCGTCGAGTATCTGCGCGACGATTCGGGCTTCGCCAAGCTTCGATTTGTTCTTGTAGGCTACCCCTGCCGTCACCACGAGCGTCTGGCCCACAGGCGGGGCGGCGACGTGCAGGACGATGTGCCGGGCCAGGACGGCCTCATTGTTGGTGTTGGCGACCCAGACCCGGCCCGAGGGACCGTGCGCGGCCTCGCCATCGGGATAATCCACTTCCAGATGCCAGGGCTGCTCGATCTGGGTGGTGATCTTCGCGCCGTCCACCGACACCTCGACAAAGTGCAGGTAGCCGCCGTTTTCCGGGGAGGCATCGAGCGGGGCGCCCGCGCCGCCCGAAATGAAGTAGGCGATGCCGTCTTTCTCCTGGTGCCAGTAGATGTGGTTGTGGCTGCAAAAGACGGCCCGGACGCCGCCTTTGAGCAGAACGGCGTGCAGGCGGTCGCGGGCCTCGATGCTGACGAAGCCGGTGTCAATGCTTGGCGCGTCCGGGTCGGGCGGCCCGAAGACGTAATGGTGCATGAAGACGAAGATGTTCTTTGCGCCATGGTTAGCTGCGAGGTCGCTCTGAAGCCACTTCATCTGGGCATCGTCAATAGTCCCACCCTTGATGGTGCCATCCGCGCCGACCGGCGAGGTGTCCAGGGCGATGAAGTGGGAATGCCCGTAGTCGAAGGATCCATACAGGCTCCCCAAGCGCTTCTGGTAGACGGGCAGCAGGGCGGCATCCAGACTGTATTCGTGGTTGCCGGGGGCGTTGAAGACCGGCCCGCCGGTCAGCGACGCGCCCTGGAGGAAGGTGTCGTACTCGGCGTTCGCCTCGGCCACAGTGTCGCCGTAGCCCTCGATTACGTCACCGGTCCAGAAGGTGAAGTCGGGATGAATCCAGCCGATCTCACGGCAGATCTCGGCGAAGGCGGGCGGCATCGGGTAGCCATGTCCGGTCGAGCGGTTGTCACCGGCGACGATGAACGTGAAATGGTCCGGGTCGGCGGGCGCGGCCAGGGTCACGGCGGCCGGGGTCGGGACCGGCGCGAAGGACTTTGTGGTGGAGGCGGACGCGCCCACACACAAAGCGGCACAGGCGAGGGCGGCAGCGAAGAGGGTTGGTTTGGTCATGATGTTGTCTCCAAGGCTGTAGAAAGCCTCGGAAGTGCGCTGCCCTTCGGGCGAAGAAAGAGTCGGTCCAGAGTCCCCGGTCCGAAGGACGTTTCCTGCCGGGGCTTTTTACAGCCCCGGCGGCGGGAGGCGTCCCTAATCTGCGCCGCGCTGCAAGCCGGAGTTATTGCAGGTGCCCGCCTGGTCCCAGGCCCAGTCCACGCCGTCACAGCCGGAGGTGTAGACGCTGTAGCGGGTGACGAACTTCACATGGCCATCCTGGTAGGCAATTGTCGTGCCCAGCGGATGGAACGGCACTTTGCCCGCCGCCAGCGGCTTGTCGCTGAAAGCCTTGGGGAAGTCCGCATAGACGCGCGTCTCGGTGGGCCGCGAGAAGTTGCCCAGCGTCACCGTCGCCAGACCCTGGCCGGTCGGACTGGCGTTTTTGAACGAGGTGCCGATGACGGTCTCGCCGCTGGCGGTATATTCCACGTCTTTACCGCCGGTTGTTCCAGGAATGGCGTAGCCCACGGTCACGGCGCCCTGACTGCCGGCGGGATAGGGGTTGGAGAAGTTCTGGTGGGTGAATTTGTAGGAGGTGCCGACGATGTCGGCGTAGGTGTGCCCACCCTCCTGCGCCCAGGTCAGCCCCTTCGTCGGACCGTCGCCGTTCGCCTGCATACCGCCGCTGTCGTCAGGGCAGTGGAACACCTCGGTGCTTTTGATGTAAGGCATGATCTCAGCGGGGATGCCGGCCATCGGCTGGTTCAGCATCTGCGAGGCCACCGGCCCGATCGAGTTGTTGACAGCGTAGGAGATCGGCATCGCCTCCTCGCTGTCCTGGGCATACATCAGGATACCCAGCGTAAACTGCTTGGCATTGGACTGGCAGGCAGCCCGCCGAGCGTTCTCGCGGACCTTCTGGAAAACGGGAAAGAGGATGGCGGCGAGGATCGCGATGATGGCGATGACGACGAGCAGCTCGATCAAGGTGAAGCCGCGCGGATCGGCGCGGGCTGGGTCACGCTTGCGGGAAC
>JANLUQ010000237.1:0-6106 GCA_031363565.1 Armatimonadota bacterium
CTGCTGAACGAGTGAGGCATACTGCGTCTCGGGGATGTTGATCTTGACGTGGGCCTGGAAGTCGCGCAGGGACTGCTGAAGCGTCTGCTGGATCGTGGGATCACCCTTGATCTTCTGCTGGAGCATCTGGGCACGGATGAACTCCTTCACCTGGTCGAGCGGCAGGGTCTCCTTGGGCTTCTTCTCGACGACCTTGACCAGCCAGTAGGTGGGGCGGGCGGCGGGTCCCTGGCCCGGCACGGCGATAGGGGCAGTGACCTGGCCGACTTTTGCGTCCGCGATGGGCTTGATGACCGGGGCGAGGGCGGGGGGAATGGGGTCTAGGGGAACCCAAGTCGGAAAATCGCCGTCGGGCGTGGATTTGTCCAGCGACTGCGCCACCTGGCTGTCGAAGGACTGACCGCCCGAGATGGCTTTAGAGGCCGCCTGCGCTTCGGGCAGGGTGGCAAAGACGATCTTCTTGATATGGACGCGCGCGGCATTGGTGTAGGGCGGCTTGTCCTTGTTGGCATTGTAGAAGGTCTGGATGTCGGCGTCGGAAACGGTCGCGCCTTTGGTCGCCAGTTTGAGCTGGGTAAGCTGGGGCCGGAGCTGAAGATTCTTGACCAGCGCATCGTTCAGGCCGGCGTCTTTAAGGGCCTGATCGAAGGGCTTGACCAGGCGGGTCTGCTGGATCGCCTTGAAGGCTTCATACTGACCATTGATCTCCGCATCGCTGGGGCTGACACCCTCGTCCTGGGCCAAGCCCTCCAGCATCAGGTTTTGCAGCATCTGCCCAAGGACAAGGCGGCCGGACTGCTGGCCAAGTGGGGCGAACTGCTGCGCGCTGGGATTCGGCACATAGCTTTGGAGCTGGGCATAGAACTCCGGCTGGCTGATAGACAGGGTGGCGCCTTTGGGCGTCGTGATCGTCGCTGCGGCCCCGGCGCCACCGGTAGGACTGGAAATGGAGCCGCTGTCGTCGGTCGCCGCCGAATGGTTGCAGCCGGCCAGGGTGAGGGAGGAAAGGACGGCCAGGGAGGTGAGCCGCGCCGCGCCGCGTCGTGTCAGTTGCATGATGGTTAAGAAGCTCCTTTGGATAGCGAACAAATTCTATCGGTCGTATTCTGTCGGTTGTATTCTGTCGGTCGTATGCGGCTAGAGAACGCGCCGGGCGCGCAGGCTGAGGATCAGGTCTACTTCGCCCCGCCCCAGACCGGTCCGGCGGGCGATCTCGGTGGGATCGGTCACGCCTGCATCCAGCAGCGCATGGAGGGCGATGTGGGAAGCAGCCTCGGGTTCAGCAAGCGTCGGCTCCGAAGAAGAGGGCACGGCCAAAAAGGGCACAGAGGCCAAAGTGGGCACAGAGGCCAAAGTGGGCACAGAGGCCAAAGTGGGCGCAGAGGCCAAAGTGGGCACAGAGGCCAAAGTGGGCGCAGAGGCCAAAGTGGGCGCAGCAAGCGGCGCCCCTACGACCCTATGGGGCCTCTGTTCCAACGCTTCCAGCCGCCCAGCGAGGTCTGTCACCAATGCTGCCAGGGTCGCGCAGAGTTGTTCCAGTTCCCGTATGTCGGCGGGCGGGGCGGCGGGCAGAGGCGGCGCGGGGCGCGAACTCAGGTCGCGCCGGGCCAGCCACCACAGGACGCCGGTAAAGGCCAGGACTAAAAATTGGACCAGCAGCACTTCGATATTCACAGTTCAGACATGGTCACAGTTCAGAGATGGTCACTGGGCCACCTGAAGCATCTTGCCTGAGGAGACCTGACGGCCCACCAGCAGCGTAATCAGGCGCGTTCCGCCGCGCCCGCGCAGGACATCCGGCTTGAGCCATAGGCGCAGGCTCCGGCCCTTGTCGGCCACGACGATGCGGCTGACGGCGAGGATCGGGACGCCAGGATAGACGCCCAGCAATGTTACATCATCCGGCGACAGATGGGCGGCCTCAGCCAGCCGCCGCTCTTCCGCACCGAAGGCTTGGGCAAACCGGACGCCCGGCGGCGGCTCCAGCCCGCGCCTCGTCAGACTGATCCGGCTCAGGACCTCGTCGCCGCCCCAGCGAACGCGCGGGGCAGGAAGGCGCGGGAGGCGCAGCGCGCTGCACTTCGGGAACCGCAGTCCCCACCCTTCCGAGGCTGCACCGCGCAGAATGACCGCATGGGCCGTCGGCAGGGCGACGGGGCAGACGCGGACCGGGTCGGCCGGCAGGGCCAAGAATGAGTCCGGCAGATGCACGACGAAGGCGGGCAGCAGCAGGTCCGCGCTCTCGGTGCGGCACCCATCCCTCTGGGCGACTATCATCGCGTGGCACGGCGGCGCGGCAAGCGCCGCGCTGCCTTCCGCAAGGCGGACGACGGGCATCTGCTCGCCGCTGCGCGTCCCAGTTCCCGCTTGGGGGACAGATGCCTGATGGACCGTACACGCCGGTTTCCAGTCTCGCTCACCCGCCGAGGCGGGGGACGAGGGGCCAAGCGGCAGGGTGCGGACGGCGACTGACGGCGTCATCTCCGATGGTGTCAGGTCATGCACGGCGGCATGGGCCGCCAGCCGCCCCAGCGCACGCCGGACAGCCGACAAGGCGCGGCCCGGCGGCTCGCCCGATGCCTTTTCCGATACCTCGCCGGAAGATTTTGGTGCGTCGGCCCTTATTGCGTCGGCTCTTTGTTCTCGTCGTCCCATAACATCTTGATCGCAGCCTCGACGCGGGCCAGCGGCTCGGTCGGGTCCATCGTCCGCCCGACCTCGGTCAGCAGGCGCGTCGCTTCGGCACGCAGGGCGGGGTCGCCCGGCGCAGGCAGGCGGACACGGATGGGAGAGCCGCTGTCGGTGACTTGCAGAAAGTATTCGGTTTCGGAGATGTCCTGGACCGCGCCGAACTCTTTCAGCGGCGACACGCGCGAGCCGAGCAGCAGGAGGACTCGCTTGCCCGCCGCCCCGACGGTGTCCAGCAGGGCCGGCTCCGAGACGAGGAACAAGTCCGGCTTTTGCTCGAGCCTTCCGATCAGGTTGCCTGCGATGACGTCCCCGTGAATGTATTTTTCCAGCACGTCCCCGTACAAGATGCGCTGCAGCCGGGTGGCGCGGACCGGCTCCGTGTAGCGGAATTCCAAAGGCAGCCCGTGGGCGTCCGTGACCATCGCGCCGCCCATGAAGACATCCTCGGCCACGGACAGGGACAGAACGTATCCAAAACTGAGTTTCGCCGCCATTGGCTTTCCCGCCTGTCCCCTCTGCCCGTCCCGCTGTCCGTCCCCGTCTTGCTGTCCCTGTTCTCTGCTGTCCTTGTTCTCTACTGCGGCGGCCTGCCGCCGTGTTCCCGCTTAGTGTAGCGCATTCGGGGCAAGGTGTCAAGCCTGGGGGCAAAGTCCGGGGCCGTTGATAGGGCGGCGCGGTATCAAGTATGATGATTCGGTCGCGGAAGACATGGAGAAGACATGGAGGTATTGGCCTAATGATCGCCATGGCGGAGTTACGGAAGACAGCGCGGGAGCACCTGCGCCTGGCGGGTGAAGCACATCCCGAGCATCATCCTCAGCGGTCAGGAGATCAACCGGGGTGTCATCGTCACGGCGAACCCCGAGGCGGCCCGCACGGAGGAGCCGGTGGCCCGCGCATGAACAAAACACGAGCAAATATAGAGAAGCTGAAAACGGATGTTCGGGAACAAAACGGGGGCGAATCTCGTTCAGTATATGTGAGCCGCCGCCGACCCTCAGTGCCGAGGATCGGCGGCAGCCCTCAGTCCAGCGAAGCGGCCCCGGCGGGCGCAGACCAGCCTGCCGCACTGCCGCCCGGCGACCCATAGGCCCGTGCAGATGCGGGCCGGCGCGGGCGGATCGTCCGCTTCGCTTTCGAGTTTTCCTCCCCAGAGACGTCGAGCGGTTGACAAACCGCGTCCCCCGCGTCATAATAGTCTCGCCCCATTCAGACAAGAGCCGAAGTGGCGGAATGGCAGACGCGGAGGTCTCAAAAACCTTTGGGGGCAACCTCGTGGGGGTTCGAGTCCCCCCTTCGGCATAAGAAAACAATCGGAAACAAGACACAAGGCAGCCGCCGGACCTCAGAGTGAGGTTCGGCGGCTGTTCTCGTTTAGTGAGGAGGGGCGCTCTCGGCCATGATGTGGTTCATGGTCCACCCGGTCGGGGTGCAGGTCTGCCTGTGGGCTGCTCGGGGACGGCGTCGCGGGCCGGGCCGCCTGATGTGAGTAGCCTGCCGGGTAGAGGCCGGCGCGGCGGGAGGGGCGGAGGATACATCGGGGGCCAGCGGCCGGCCGTCATGGAGGCAGAAGCGCAGGGCATCGCCCGTGAAGATGCGGCCATACTATGGACAGCGCATCATGGCGTCACCCTCCCTTCCATCCCGACCTGCTCCGGCCCGCGCAGCTCCGAGCGCTCCACCTGGGCGGCCTGGACCTGCTTGATGCCGTCCTGGATGAAGCTCAGGATCGCCATCCAGGCGACGACGATCAGAGTGGCCAGCAGCGCGAAATAGAGGATCAGGGGCAGATGGACAACCAGCTGGATGTCCCAAAGCGTGTGCAGGCCCATCGCCAGGGCCAGAACGCGCAGGAAGCGGCTGTCCCCAAGCATCGTCCACCGGAAGGGCTGGTCGCCTTTGACCTTCCACAAAGCCGCGCCTTCCAGGGCGGCCCAAGCGACATGACCGCCCGGCGCGAGCACGCCCCGGAACAAGAGCGTCTGCTGGATAGCCTCAAAGTTGACATGGATGCCGCCTGTGTCGGTCACCTCCAGGTGCCCGATCAGGGCGGAAAGGGCATAGCCCGCCGACTCGAAGCCCGCGAAGCCCGCCCCGACCGCGCCGCCCAGCAGCAGGCCGTTCAAAGTCCAGCGGTATTTGGGGTGGCCGACGAACAGCAGCAGGGCGGCAGTCTTACCCACCTCCTCGATGACGCCGGGCAGGCCGCCCCCAAACAGCCCGAATCCGAAGAGGCTGACAACGAGGGCGAGGACGCCGCCGACCAGGATGGCCCGGAAGACCTGGTAGAACGAGACGTTGCGCGGCACATTCATCTCGAAATAGAAGACGACGACGGTCAGTGGGATGGCGAACGACCCAAGGAGGATCAAGCCGGGGAGGCAGTTGGTGTTGCCGAACTCCTGCACCCCGAAGAAGAAGCCGCCATAGGCCAACAGGGACAGCAGGAAGATCTTGAAGAACAGCCACGGCTTGGGCCAGATGGCCGGCACCGACTCGATGGGTGGGGTCGTGGACCGCCCCCCGACCAGGAAGAAGTCCTCCACATCCTCCTCGGTCCGCTTCTCCAGGACCGAGGAAAACATCTCGCGGGCATCCAGGCCCTCGACCGGGCTGACGCCGGTGACCGCGCCCACGCGTTGGTTGAGCGCCTGAAACCAGGTCCCAGTGGGGAGTGTACGGATGGGCGGTGGGCCGGCAGGCATCGCCCTGACAGGCCGCGCCGCGGCGCCGGGGGCCACGCCATTCATCGGTCCGGGGGCGGAAACCGGCTCGCCCTGCCAGAGCGACCGGCCCACCCGAAGCTGCCCGCCGGGCGGCAGTGTGCCTTCCGCCAGCGGTGCGCCGTCGAGGAACAGCGGTGCGCCATCGTGCGACCGGAAATACAGGTAGCCGTTCTGGAAGACGAAGTCCGCATGGGCGGGCGCAGCGTCGGGGTCATCGGAGAGCAGGCCCGAATGCAGGGCCGTCCCCAGTGTCACGCCCGACGCGCCGAGGATGAACCGCTTTCCCGCATCCGGCCCGGACACGCAGGCCAGGACGACACTCGGGGCTGGGGGGCTGGGCGGGGGGCCATTCGGGGCAGACGCCGTCAGAGGAGCGCCGCAGCGCCCGCAGAAGACGGCGTCCGGCGGGTTGGGAAGGCCGCAGCGGGGGCAAGTCATGGGTTCTCGCCTGCTCCAATCAGGGGCGGAGTTTGCATGGCCTTGATTTTACCCCAAGCGCGGGCCTGCGCGGACACACTGCGCGAAAGTGGGTTGAGATACAGGGGAACAGCCGCCGGGTCTTATTGGTAACTGATGTTACGCAGTCCCGCCGTGAACGGCAGGTCTGGGGGGCGCGGACGCCGACCGCCCGGTGGGCGGAAGAGGCGCACGCGTGGGTGAAGCGCATGGGCGGAAGAGGCATATTGGGC
>JANLUQ010000251.1:0-3046 GCA_031363565.1 Armatimonadota bacterium
TGATCCTCTCCCGTCACGCTTGCGTGCCAATAGGCCGATCCTCTCCCGTCACGCAAGCGTGCCACCCTCCCCTCGGAGGGAAGGGGCCAAGAACATACGATAGCTCCTCGCTTCTTCCAGAGGCAGTCGCTTGGTCCGAAACCCTTCCCTCCGAGGGGAGGGTGGCACGCTTGCGTGACGGGAGAGGATCGGCCTATTGGCACGCAAGCGTGACGGGAGAGGATCAAGCCACCTGCGCGAGTATCTCTTCGCGCGTGGCCGTCGCCACGCCCAGCTTCCGCACGACTACCGCCCCCGCCGCGTTTGCCAGCATCACCGCCTCCAGTGGCGTCGCCCCCGATGCTAGGGCCAGCGTCAAGGTCGTGATCGTGGTGTCGCCCGCGCCCGTTCCATCAAAGACCTCGACCGGATGAGCGGGCAGGGTGACGACGAGTTGGTCCGGCCCGAACAGCGTCAGGCCGTGCGCGCCGCGTGTGATCAGGACGTTCTCCGCCCCCGACTTCCGCAGCAGCATCCGGCCCGCCTCACGCAGATTCCCCTCATCTCCGCCGCCGTCACCCAGGATCAGGCCCGAGGCCTCGCCGGCCTCGAACACATTGAGCGTGAGCATCGTCAGCCGGCAGTGCCCTCCGATCCCCTTGGGCTTGAGGTTCCCCGTCATCACCTTGCCGTGCCGTAGCCCGGCCTCGATGGTCTTTGCGACCAGGTCCCGCACCAGCAGGCCCTTCTGGTAATCCGACAGCAGCAGGGCATCGCAGCCTGGAATGGCCGCGTCCAGGTAGGACTGGACGCGTGCCTGCACCTCCGCGCCGATACCGTCACGCCGCTCATGATCCACGCGCACCACCTGCTGCGACCCCTGCTGCGTATGGGCGATGACGCGCGTCTTCATCGTCGTTGGCCGGTCCGCGACAGCCACCAACCCGGCCACGTCCGCTCCTTCTTCGGTCAGTTTCTCCTTCAGCGTCGTCGCCGCGTTATCCTCACCGATGATGCCAGCGATCAACGCCGTCGCGCCCAGGGCACAGACATTGTTGACCACGTTCGCTGCGCCGCCCGGCACGAAGGTGTGGTTATCGGCATCCACGACCATGACCGGCGCCTCGGGCGAGACGCGGCTGACACGCCCCCAGACATACTCGTCGAGCATGACATCGCCGACGACGAGGACCTTCTTGCCGACGAACCCGTCTAAAATCTCCTGCGCGCGCTGTGTGTTCATAAGCTACTTTCTCGCCCCGTCCTTCGGTGGCGTATGGCTGTAAATGGTGATTGTGGGAGAGGGATATAACATGTCGTGGGGCAGGCCAGTGGTCGGCAAGGTTGCCGGATGGAGTCCCTCCTCAGGGAACAATCCTTTCACCTGCCGGGGCGAACCGAGACCGTCATAGTAATAGGACGCCACTTCATAGTAGGGATGGACATGGTCCGTGTTGGTGAGGTAATCCAAATATTCAGACGCCCCCGCATCGCCCAGGCGTTGGGCATCGGCATAGTCATACTCGCTCAGGATGACGAAGTCAGGGTTCGCCGACTTCAGCAGATCCAGGTCCCAGTCTTTGCCCGCGTAAAGATATCGTGCCGCCTCGGCGGGCGGCGTCATCCAGCGCCAGCCGCCGCGCTGGAACATCGAGAAGTACGGATCAATGGGGGCCGTCCCGAACCACGGCATCGCCGCGAAGCCAAACGTCGCTGAGGCGGTCGAGTGGGACTTGATCCACGCAAGAGCCTGATCCCGTGTGTCTGCCCCAGCCATCGCCCGCACCAGCCAGAGCGCGGCAATCAGCGTCCAAACCAGCGTCCCTGCCCCGGCGACGACCCCAGCCCGCCGCAGGACGGGACGCGGCAGCCGCGACCAGTCTGCTACCATCCGGCCCACCCACAAGGCCAGTACCGGCAGCAGCGGGATCGTGTAGCGGGCATAGCGCACAGCGGCCAGGCTGATCAAAACATAATAGGGCAGGGCGAAGGCGGCCAGCAGCCCATCCCCGCGCCCGCGCCGGTACAGCGCATACCCGACCGAGACCAAAGCCAGCAGCAGCAGCGGCAGGCCCAGCCCGGCATCCAGGTTGTGCGTGATGTGGTAGACGAACCCGCTGCCGGTGTCCCGAAAGGTCGGATCGTCCGGGTTCTGGACATGGACCGCTTCAAAGCGCAGGTCACGCAGGAACACGGCGCTTTCCAGGACCGCGCCGGGGCAGGCCACAAGGAACGCCAGAACGAAGGCGGGCAAGCCCAGCGCCAGGAATACCCATCGCCGCGTCAGAAAGCAGGCCACGACGAGTGGCAGGACCGCCAGGGCGAGGTTATACTTGGTCGCCGCCGCCAGCCCCGCGAAGACGCCCGCCCAGAGGGCGGCGCGCAGAGGCTTCGGGTCATCCGTCGCCAGCCGCACCGCCCACAACAAGGACAGCATGGCCCAGAACGTCGCCGGCACGTCAACCGTCAAAAAGTGCGCGTGCTGCGCGTGCAGCGGCATCACGGCCAGCGCCAAGGCGGCCATCAGGCCCGCCCGAGGCCCCCATAGCCGCTCCCCGATGCGGTACACGACAAAAACGGTCCCGACACCCATGCCGACGCTCAGGCAGCGCCCGACCAGATACATCTTCGCCCACTGCGGATACCAGACGGCATAGTCCTTGGGCACGATGTCTATCGCCCCTGCCAGCGTCGCCAGCGTGTTCGCGAAGCAGACTAGGTAGAGCTGGAGCGAACCGTAATTGTAAAAGTGTGGCAGAAGGTGCCCCGCGAAGACGTTCATCATCGGCAGGGACGAGGCGGCCAGTATGCGGCTTTCATCCGGGTGGTAGGAAAAATAGTGCGTCGCCGACGGCAGCCCCCAGCCCAGTCCCCAGGCCCGCAGGGCGAGGGCGAGGAGCAGAACGCCGAGGAGGGGTAGGGGGGCGGCGGTGAGTTTGGGCATTGGAGGCATTGTACCCGATCCTCTCCCCGCGACAAGTCGCGCCCCTCCCCTCGAAGGGAAGGGGGTGTGGTGGGGGGTAAGATCGCCTTGATCCAAAGCCCTCCGGTCACGGCAGGCCCTAAG
>JANLUQ010000374.1:0-5415 GCA_031363565.1 Armatimonadota bacterium
GTCTTCGGTTTAGCGAGGACTGTGCTCGTGGCTTGGTCGTAGTACAGCCAGGCGCCGGTCTACAGCACGGAATAGGCATCGGTCGTCTCGACGCTTTTGACCTGGAAGCTCCAGTAGCCGTCAAACAGCACGTCGCCGATCTTGCCCTGCCTTATCCCCTGGACCTGATCGGTTCCGCCCGCCTTCGTCAGCTCATAGCCGCCCGGCCGTTTAACGACCACCATCCCTAGCGCCTTCGCGATGTCGCTCAACTTAACATAGGTGCCGCCGCCCAAGCTGCGGATGCCCGTTGAGACCACCCGGCCGTTCATGGTCAAGGTCCCCTGCGCCCACCCCGGCCCTGCCATCAGCATGATGGCAAGAACGCCGCCGACATACTTGCCCCCTGCCCAAAATTGGTTCATCGCTTTCTCCTTTTGATAGAGTAGTCGAACTTCTGCTCCACTCTATCACGGGCGAGCGGCCTTGTCAAGCGTCCTAGCGCAAGTACGTCAGCGCGTCCATCGCGGCATAGTACCCCCCCATGCCGTGGACACCGCCGCCGGGCGGGGTGGCTGACGAGCACAGATACAGGCCGGGGACGGGTGTAGACCACGGGGTCCAGCGGGCGACGGGTCGGGTAAAGAGCTGCGGCCAGTCCTGGATGCCGCCGTTGATGTCGCCGCCGATGTAGTTGGCATTGTACCGCTCCATCGCCGACGGACCAATCGTATGCTTGGCGAGGATACGGTCCCGGAAGCCCGGCGCGAACCTTTCGATCTGCGCCTCGATGCGGTCGGTCATGTCCACGGTGCAGCCGTTGGGGACGTGGCAGTAGCCCCAGACGGTATGCTTGCCGTCGGGGGCGCGGGTCGGGTCGAAAAGGCTCTGCTGGGCCAGCAGGATGTACGGCTTGTCGGCGACCTCGCCGCGCGCCGATGCCCGCTCAGAGCGGCTGAGTTCAGCCCGTGTCGCGCCCAGATGTACCGTCCCGGCTTGTGCCACCTCGGGTGATTTCCAGGGGATCGGCCCGTCCAAGGCCCAGTCCAGCTTGAACGATCCCATGCCATAGCGATACTTATCCAGCCGTGCCCGGTAGCCGGGGGGCAGCCGGTCTCCGGCGATCGCGACAAGCTGCCGGGGCGTGATGTCGCCCATCACAACGCGCGACGACGGCAAGTCGCCCAGCGACTTCACTTCGCGTCCTGTCTCAACCTCGCCTCCCAACGACCGCAGATGCGCGACCAGGGCGTCAATAATCTTCTGAGATCCACCACGCGGGAACGGCCAGCCAACGGCGTGGCCGGCGATGCCCAGGGCCATTCCAAAGGCGGCGCTCGGCGACTGTTCCAATGGCAGCATGGAGTGGGCGGCCATGCCGGAGAAGAAGCCCTTTGCCCGGCCGCCCCGGAACGCGCCTTCAGTCAATGCCTGCGAGGATAAAATCGCCTTCAGGCCAAACCGCGCCAGGCCGAAAGGGTAGCGCGCCAGCCGCCACGGCTCGCGCAGCGCTTTTGAGGTCACCTCCCAATCAGGCACCAGCGGCCCCATCAGGCGCTTGTAGTTGTCCGCGTCGGCTCCCAATGTCGCCGCCGTCTCTTCCACTGACTGGTACAAAAGTGCGGGCGGCCCGTCGTCGAACGGATGCGCGAGGGCGGCGCAGGGCTGTACCCATTCCAGGCCGTACTTTTCGAGCGGCAAAGTCCGGAAGAACGGCGAGCCGTAGCCGAGTGGGTGGATGGCAGAGCAGATGTCGTGCGTGAAGCCCGGCAATGTCAGCTCCGCCGACCGGCAGCCCCCGCCCGGCGTGTCTTTCGCCTCGACGACGAGGACGGAGTGCCCCTCCTGGGCGAACCGGATTGCTGCCGCCAGCCCATTCGGCCCCGTCCCGATGACCACGACGTCATAACTCGTTTTCTCGCTCAATGGGTTTTCTCGCTCTCAAAGTCTGTTCATAGATGCGTTCTGACGATGTCTCGTTTCGCACTTCGCCTGCCGGGCCGTCCGAACATCCGCTGATTATGCACACTGTTACGGGCGGCGCGTTGGTGGTGGGGACCAGAATCCATTATGCTGCCGGTCCGCTCTCCCTGGAAGGGAGCTTCCGACAAGAATTATACCGCAGGACTGCGCCCCCAGAAGGCAATGCTGCCAGGTGGCACCCAATATACCCGCCAGATCGCCAAGTGTCCCAGTCACAAAATCTGGCTCTTCGACTAATCTCTCCGGCCAAAGCTGGCCCCGGTGCAGCCAGGCGGCTTTCATGCCGGATGCCTACGCGCCAGGGATGTCTACGGTCGGATTGTCACCGACGAACAGAATTTTGCCGGGCGAGACGCCGAGTTGAGCAGGGGTAGAGGGCGTGAAGCCGCTCGAAGACAGCCGCTTTGGAGCCATAGCCGTCCATAGCCATTTCGTGGATGAGGGCGCGGACGCGGCGAACCTCTTCGGCGTCCGTCAGCCGGAGCGTGTCGCGCAGGTAGGCGTCCGTCCACCGTCCGAAGGCGGCTTCGCGGTCTTACAAGGTGGTGTCCAGGTCGGACAGGACAGCGCAGAATGGGGAAAGGTCAGTGGGCATGGGCAGCTTTCTCGCGATGATAGACCCTTATACCCAGGAGGCGCGTTATTCTCCCGGCGCGATCTTCCGCAGCTCGCGCAGGACCACGGCGTTCCCCGTCCTGCTCGATGCCGGGGGCCGTGTCTCGGCCCGCTGCCGCCGGTGCGGCGTGCGAACTCGGACAGCCGCGTCCCGTCCACACTGACGGCGACCAGGTAAAAGTTTAGCTCGTCTTGACGGCTTGCCAATTCCTCCAGCGAGGGCATCTCGGCCTTCCAGGTGTCGCACCAGAACGCCCAGAAGTTCAGGACCAGGGTCCGCCCTTTATAGTCTTCCAGGCGAAAGGGCTGTCCCTGCATATCCGGCAGGACGAAAGTGGGTGCGGACTTGCCGATAGGCGGCCCGTTTGGGGGCTGGGCATGGGCTGCGCTCATGGTCAATAGCAGGAATATCGCACAGAGAATTTTGGTCATGGTCGTTCCCCGATCTTCGCGCGGACCAGGCCGCTGCTGCCCCGGATCTCTGGGAAGTAGGTCAATGCGGCCAGGCTGGGCAGAACCTGGTACGCGCCGGGCGTCTCGGCGTGGAGCCGGTAAGTCAGCCGGGTGCGGCCCTTGGGCAGGCTGTCGAAAAAGAAGACCACGCGGTCGTCGCGGACCTCCTGGCGCGTATAGCCCGTCGCCCCCTCGGTCGAGTCCAGGGGGTAGCTGCCGTCCTCACCGCCTCCAGGCGAAACCTCGCATCCGGCGGGGATAGGGTCTTCCAATTGGACGTAGCGGTAATCCGTACCGGCGATGATCACCTCGGCGGCATCGGGCTGGGTCGGATCCAGGCTTCCCACACAGCAGCGTGGGGAGCCATTTGGCCGCATCGCGCTGACGAATACGGCCGCCGGCTTGCGGAACAAGACGGGCAAGGGGTGGGGCGGGTCAATAGTCTCGCGCCGCAGGGTATAGGCATCGAACGCCCGTCGGGCAAGAGCGAGCACGGCCTTTTGCGCCGCCGAGTCCGTCCAGCGCGGTTCGCCAGCGTCTTGAGCGGAATGTTTTCGCGTAATCTCGGCATACAAGAAAGGCATAGAAAAGTGCAGCGGTCTTTTCTGAGCCTAGGAAGGATTACCCCATCACGTTAGCGAACAGGCAGGCGGCACCCGGAAATTTTGCTGGGCCGTCCACCGGTCTCATGTCCTTGAAACTCTCGCAAAAGTTTTTTGACAAAAACGAACCGACTCCTGTGCCGCTTCCGTTATAAGACCAAAGGCATCTTCCTTTCCCGGCTTTCGCCGGGGCGACCGCGCTTCGACCCCACACTCATTATGATCGCTTCCATTGCCAGCCAGCCCCTTGTAAGCCAGCCGGACACACCAGCCGCTGCCGTTATGAAAGACGGGTTCGAGTGGGTTGACCTGGAAGATGTCAAGCCAAGCGAGGCCGCCCTCCGGCTCGCGCCCGGTGACTTCGCGCTCAAACAGCAGGTGCTGCCACTTGAAATCGAGGGCGACGTGCTTGTCGTCGCCATCGGGGCGCCCGAGTCGCTGGCCGCCGCCGACGATCTGGGTGTGCTGCTGCATATGCCGACGCGCGCCGTGCTCGCCGCCCCCGGCCTGGTCCGGGAGAAGATCGAGGAGATCTTCCTCGAACGGATTCTGGCCGGTTTGCCGGGTCAGAACGAGGACGGCGGGCTGTCCGCCGAGATAGACGAGACGACCGATCTGGCCGACCTGCAAAAGATGGCGGGCGAGACTGCCGTCGTCCAGATGGTCAACCTGATCTTCGCCCAGGCCGTCCGAGACGGGGCCAGCGACGTCCATGTGGAGCCTTACGAGCGCGAGGTCAAGATCCGCTACCGGGTGGACGGGATGCTGCGCGACATCATGAGTCCGCCCAAGCGGATGCACGCCGCCCTGGTCTCGCGCCTCAAAATTCTCGGCGAGATGAATATCGCCGAGCGCCGCCTGCCCCAAGACGGCCGCATCCGCATCGTCATCGCCGGGCGCAATGTGGACGTGCGCGTCTCCATCGTTCCCACCGTCTACGGCGAGCGGGCTGTCATGCGTATCCTAGACAAAGGGACAGCAATGCTCGGCCTGGAAGAGCTGGGGATGCGCCCGGACACTTTGGAGCGGTTCCGAAGGATGATCCGCGTCCCGCACGGCGTCATCCTGGCGACCGGGCCGACCGGCTCGGGCAAATCCACCACGCTTTATGCCGCGCTTCAAGAGATCTGGTCGCCCACGACCAATATCCTGACGATCGAAGACCCCGTCGAGTACCAGGTCAAGGGCATCGGCCAGATCCAGGTCCGGCCCCAGATCGGGCTGACCTTCGCCAACGGCCTGCGCTCCATCGTCCGCCAGGACCCGGACATCATCATGGTCGGCGAGATCCGCGACCACGAGACGGCCGAGATCGCCATCCAGGCTGCCCTGACTGGCCACCTCGTCTTCAGCACTCTCCACACCAACGACGCGCCGGGCGCAGTGACCCGCCTGCTGGACATGGGCGTCGAGCCATACCTTGTCGCCTCCTCGCTCACCGGGACGGTCGCACAGCGTCTGGTCCGGCGCGTCTGCCCCTTCTGCGCCGAGCCGTCCGCGCCCGATGCCCCGTCGCTGGAGGTGCTGGGTATCACACCCGCAGACTGGCCCGGCGAGATCCCGTTCCGCGAGGGGCGCGGCTGCGACAAGTGCCTGCACACCGGCTACAAGGGGCGCGTCGGCCTCTACGAATTGTTCGTGGCCGACGAGGCGATCCGCCGCATGACCGTAGACCGGGCCGCCTCATCGGCGATGAAGGAGCGGGCGGTGAAGGATCAGGGGATGCGTACCCTGCTCGGCGACGGTCGGCTGGCCGTTCTGGCCGGGAAGACGACGCCCGAGG
>JANLUQ010000396.1:0-7822 GCA_031363565.1 Armatimonadota bacterium
CCGACCGCCCGGTGGGCGGAAGAGGCGCACGCGTGGATGAAGCGCACGCGTGGGTGAAGCGCATGGGCGGAAGAGGCATATTGGGCGGTCTTGCTCCTCCGCCCGCAGGGCGGTCGGCGTCCGCGCCCCCCAGACCTGCCGTTCACGGCGGGGCGTTCACGGCGGGGCGTTCACGGCGGGGCGTTCACGGCGGGGCGTTCACGGCGGGGCGCTCACAGCGGGGCGTTCACGGCGGGGCGCTCACAGCGGGGCGCTCACAGCCCGGCGCTTGCGGCTAAGCGCTTGCGGCTCGGCGCTTGCGGCTCGGCGCTTGCGGCTCGGCGCTCAGAGTGAGGCTTGCGTAACATCAGTTATTGATCAGGTTCGCCCGGTGGAACTGGGTCATATTGACGACATAGGTGTTCAAGACGGCGATGCCGATTAAGGACCCGCCCGCAAGGTTCTGGTCCTTCGGGACACGTCGGTCTATGACCGGCGCGGAGTTCTGGGGCGACAGTTCCCAGGCGACCAGACTGACCAGGCAGATGGTGGACAAGATCGCCAGCCGCGGGATCAAGCCGCTGGCGAATCAGTTGTCCTGCTCCCCCTCTTCCCGAACATCTTGCTGCGAGGCCGGCCCGACTGCAAGCAGCGCCATCCCCGCCCAGTCCACCCGGCCCGCCGCCTGGGCGCCGCCGAACTTGGAGTCTTTGAGGCAGGAGACCACGATGACGGCGGCGACCAGGCCGATGGATAGGTTGACGAAGAACACCCAGGGCCAGGTGTAGTTGTCGGTCAGCTAGCCGCCCAGCATCGGGGCTCGGGTGGGCGCGACCACGACGCCCAGCCCAAGGATGGACTGGACCATGCCCTGCCGGCTCTGCGGGAAGATCTCCAGCAAGGTCGCCTGGGCCGTCGAGAGCAGGGCCGCGCCGCCGACCCCCTGTCAAGACGCGCCAGAAGACGAGTTGGCCCAGGCTGCGACTCGTGCCGCAGAAGAAAGATGCCACTATGAATAACAGGACCGAGATCATTAGGCAACGCTTGCGCCCGAACCGGGCGGCCAGCCAGGCAGTGATCGGCAGCACGGTGACGACGGCCCGGATATAACCCGTCGAGACCCAGCCGATCCCATTGGGCGCTGCGCCCAGGCTGTTGCCCCTCTGCGGCAGGGCGACATTGATGATGGTGGTGTCCAAAGCCTTCATGATGACCGATAGGACTTGGTCCACCAAGATGAGCCAGCGGTTCGGGTCGGGCGCAGCTTGCTCTCGCCGCCGGTCAACGGGGCGGTTGGCCATGATGGTGCCTCATTTTTAAGGGGAGAAGCCTGTCTCTGAGAGACCATCGGCCCTCCACTAAATGCGGCGAACGGGGCTGGGGCTCCTGATCGCTCCGCCGTACCCAGTTGGCGCCCGGCGCTAACATAAGTTTGCGATTATTTTCACAAAGCCTCCCATTTTTCTTGACAATCGCGCCGCCCAAATGTATAATGACGCTAACGAAAGTGCCTCGTAAGAGAGTCTCTGAAGAAAGTGGCGGCCATGGCAAGCATCTGGACATTGCTGATCGCGGGTGGAACGATGGGAATGATCGCCCTCATCTTCTTCCTGTGGGGCGTCAAGAACGGCGCCTTTGAGAACGCCGAGGACGCCAAGTACGTTGTCTTCCGCGATGATGAAGACGACTAGGAATGACTAGGAACGACTAGGAAGTAAGTATGGCAATCAACTATGATCGTGAGAAGCAGGAACTGACGCGGCGTAATTTCCTTTCCCTTTCGACTTGGGGGCTGATCGGGGTCGGGTCCCTGGGCGCGGCGGGCATCTTCGGCAAGTTCTTCTGGCCGAATGTCTCCTACGGCCCTCCCTCCAAGTTCTCCATCGGCAAACCCAGCAACTTTCCCGACGCGGCCAAGCAGAATATCGCCGACCAGAAGGTCTCGATCATCCGGCACGGCAGCCAGATCGGCGCGATCTCGATGGTCTGTCAGCACCTCGGCTGCACCGTCGCCGCCTCCCCGACCGGCTATGACTGCCCCTGTCACGGCTCCAAGTATGATGATATGGGCAATGTCACCCACGGGCCGGCGCAGATCGCGCTGTTCTGGTTCGATGTCGCCCTGACCCCGAGCGGCGACCTGCAAGTGGATAAAAGCAAGAAGAACGATCCGGGCCACTATTACAAAGTAGTGTAACGGCTCCCGCGCCCCGGAGGCCCGTGCGCCTAGAAAGCAAGCGCCATGAGCGTCAAAGAACTTCGGCCCGGCGGCTCTGTCCCGCCCAACGGCACTGGTAACGGGCAGCGGCCCTCCCATGATGGGCCGCTCGCAAAGATTAACAAGGCCATCTATCGGCAGGCCCCCGAGGTCTGGGACAACCTGCACCCACGCGTGCTGGGCCACAATGTCTACAAGTCCGTCTATCGGACGACGGCCTTCCCCAAGACGGAGCGCGAGCGGTCCGAAGCGTTTTTCAACTCGTTCCTCCTGCATATCCAGCCGGCCAAGATCGAGAAGCACGCCCTGCGCTTCACCTATACCTTCGGCCTGGGCCTGCTGTCGCTGTATCTGTTCTTGATCCTGACCGTGTCCGGCCTGCTGCTGATGTTCGTCTATGTCCCGTCCACCGAGCAGGCGTATCTGCGGATGCAGGACCTGCATTCGAGCGTCTCGTTCGGATACATCCTGCGCGGGATGCACTTCTGGGCGGCCAACGGCATGATCGCCGCCGTGTTCTTCCACATGTGCCGCGTCTTCTACACCGGGGCCTATAAAGCCCCACGCGAGTTCAACTGGGTCATCGGCGTCATCCTGATGGTCTTGACGCTCGTGCTTGGATTCACCGGATACCTGCTGCCGTGGGACCAGCTCGCCTTCTGGGCGATCACGGTCGGTGCCGGTATCGCGGGCAAGGCAAGCTGGATCTCCGACCACATCAATGCACTGCCGCACCCACCGGGGGCGCCGACCATCCCCGACATCGGCCAGGCCACCCGCTGGGGCCTGCTGGGCGCAGACACCGTGGGCCAGGAGGCCTTGATCCGGTTCTATGTCCTGCATGTCGCCATCCTGCCGGTCATCATGGGCATGTTCATCGTCTACCACATGTGGCGCATCCGCAAGGACGGCGGCATCTCCAGCCCGAAAGAGTCGCCGGAGTAGCCGCGCGTGACATCCTTGAAAGCGTCCCTCTGGCTGCTGGCCGCGCTGACGCTTTCGGGTCTGCTCCTGATGGGCTTTTATGTGCCCATCGCCGCGCCTCCGATACCTCCCGCGCCGAGCGCAGGGGTGTCGGCAGGACATATCCTGCGCGGCGTTCACTTCTGGGCGGCCCAGATTATCATTTTCGCCGTCCTGGCACATCTAGCGCACACGGTTTTTGTCAAAACGAACCGAAAGCGTACCGGGTGGGCGATCTGTCTGCTCTTGCTGACATGTCTGCTGTGGTTCACCGGAATGCTGCTGCCGTGGGACCAATTGGCGTTTTGGATTCAGCGCTGGATGCATGGCCTCAGCGCACAAAACGCCCTGTGGACCGTTTACTGGACACACACGCTCGCCTTGCCTGCACTGGTCCTGCCTTTCTTGTTGGTTTACGTCCGCCGGACGCGCCGTGATATGGCGGCGTCCGCCTAGAAGCACTTAACCTAGAAGCAACCTACTATGAAACGTATCCGTGAAGAAGAGATCTTCCCGCGCAACCCGAACAAGACCTATGGCCTGATGGAATTGGTCAAAGGATCCTCGACGCGCGTGGACCGTGGGCCGGACGACATGGTCTCGTCCTGGCCGCACCTTTTGATCCGCGAGGCGGCCCTGTTCGCGGCCTGCTTCGCCGTCATCCTGGCCCTGTGTGTCTTCAAGCCGCCGCCGCTGGAGCTGGAGGCGAACCCGCTGAAGCCGCCGAACCCGGCTAAGGCGCCCTGGTACTTCCTGGGCCTTCAGGAACTGGTCGCCTATGATGCCTTCTGGGGCGGTTTGGGCATCCCCGGCCTGGTCGTGATCGGACTGATGGTGATTCCCTATGTGGACCGGCATCACAGCGGTATCGGACGGTGGTTCGCCAAGAGCCGTCGCACCGCCTGCACGCTGTGGACGCTTTATGTCATCGCAGTCGTCGTGCTGATCATCATCGGTCAGTATTTCCGTGGCCCGAATTGGAATTGGTATTGGCCCGGTAACATGCCGCCGGAAGTGCAGTAGAGCCGCCTGCGGACTCAGACAACGCCGCCCGCTCGAGCAGGGGGCGTAGATAGAAACAACCTCATGTTCGGCTTTAAGTCAATGGTCTCCAAGTTCGCCTTCTGGAGCGTCGTGCTGCTGGTCCTTGTGATCGTCACCGCCGTCAAAGCAACTTGGAACAATCAAAACGCCAGTACGCCCGATTTCCGGTACTGGCAGGGTCAGTACCGCACCATTTCGGCGGACCTGGCGCAGAGCGACGCCGTCAAAGAGGCGGCCCTCAATGCCCCCGAAGAGGTCAAGCAGGTCACTGTCCTCCAGTTCCCGGTGCTGAAGGCGGATGGGACGCAGCAGCAGCGCGTGGACCGCTGCGAGTCCTGCCACACCGGCCTGACCAACCCGAGCATGACGGCGGAAAACATCATCGCCAAGGTGGACCACCGGACTATCGCGACCGCCCAGCTTGCCGCCTATCTGAACGACCCCGCACACAAGGCCACGTTGGACCTGATCAAGACCTTGGGCGCGCACCCCGGCATCCGGGTCGAGTCCGGCGACAGCCCGCGTGATTTGGGCGTCATCCACGGGCCGAACTTCACTTATGGCATCGCGACCGAAGCGAGCCTGAATGAAGAGGACAAGAGCGACTATCAGTACCAAAAGATCAACCTCAAGCAGCACCCGTTCCCGACCTTCGGCTGCACGACCTGTCATTACGGCACGGGCCGCGAGCTGATCCAGGACTCGGCCCACGGTGACCCGGAGCACTCGCAGGCCCCGATGCTGCCCGCCAAGTATATGGAGGCGGCCTGCGCCCAGTGCCACGCCAAATACGATGCAAAGAGCTTCGTCATCGGCTACCAGGCCCCCCTGTCGGCGACGCGTATCATCAAGCTGCTCGACGGACAGGACATCGCCGAGGATGGGCTGCAAACCTACCTGAACGATCCTAAGAACGCCCTGACGGCGCAGACCGTTCAATATGTGGCCGGCCAGCCGCAGATGGCGACCATCGCGAGGGGTGAGCAGTTGTTCAAGGCCCAGGCCTGTTATGGCTGCCACAAGATCGAAGGCTTCTCTAAAGGCAACGTCGGCCCCGAGCTGACCTATGAGGGCCGGGCGGCGGGCGGTACGACCGCGATCGCCCACCAGATCTGGGACCCCCGCTACAAGGTCGCTTCCTGCGTCATGCCCTACTTCTTTGCTTTCCGCGAGAAAAACACCGATGACACGGACCCGAGCCGCGTCGGAGACATCGTGGACCCCCGCTCGCAGACGACCAAGATCGCGCCGGTCGCCGTCGCGCCGGTCGCCGGCCAGGTCAACCCGGACTATGAGGAAGATATCGCCGCGACCCTGAAACAGCACGGCTACGTCGCCGATGCCAAACGACAGCTGGATGTGGACGCGCTCGTGACGTTCGTGGACTCACAGACCGGCCAGAACTATGCCGACAGCCAGTCCAGCCGCTTCACGACTATCGCGGCCTACAACATCGCCCGGCCCGCCGAGTCGGCCCTGACTGCCGGTGCAGGCAAGCTGCTCTTCGAGCAGTCTGGATGCTATGCCTGCCATTACATCGGGAACCCAAACAAGACGCATCAGACCGGCGACCAGGCTGTGGGCAAGGGCGGCGTCGCCGGTCCCGAGCTTTCCTGGGAAGGGACGCGCCACTCCCAGAAGTGGATGGTCGAGCACTACAAGAACCCGCAGGCATTCGTGCCCGGCTCCATCATGCCGATCTTCCCGTTCTCGGACTCGCAGCGTGCGGCTCTGTCGCTGTACGATAGTTCGCTGCGCCCGTCTAAGGCCACTGCTCGGCCCGTCTCGCCCGACCAGGACCTGCCGCCAGGTTACAAAGACCAGCCGTAGGGGCGCGATTCATCGCGCCCTCTCTCCAGAGCGTTCGCGCCCCTCGTTTGGGTGCGAACGCGCAGGACAAAGCCGAAGAAACGTGCAGGACAAGGTAGAAATGGCGCGATTCATCGCGCCCCTCCGCGGATGTATCAAGGCCCAACGGGGCGGGTCTCGCCCCCCCAGACGGGCAGTAGCTAAGGACATCATTCATGGCACAGGCTTACAAACCCGGCTCCGACACGGACCCGGCGAACGAGACGGACCCACAGCGGCCCGGATTTCACTACTACTCCGGCGGCGAAGTCAAGGAGCTGGAGAACACGCGCGTCAGCCCCGCCTTGTGGGGCATCTGGACTGTGGTCATCCTTGGCGCGCTCGGCTACCTCTTCTACGGCGGCGCACTCGGCCCGCGCTACTCCCCGACCGGCGGCTTCAAGCCGACCTCCGGCTCGGCGGTCAGCCTTGCCGCCGTGCAGACGGAGCTCAACACGCAGGCGGGCGTGGCAAACAGTGCCAAGCAGGCCGACATGAGGCAGCTCGTGCCGTTCCTCGGCGGCGAGTCGCTCGTCTCGGCGACCGGCGAGAGCGGTCCCAAGGTCTACCAGACCTACTGCATCGGCTGTCATGGGCCGAACCAAGACGGCAACGGCGTCAATGCCGCCTCGCTCAACCCCAAGCCGCGCAACCTGCATGACGGGCCATTCATGCGTGAAACCTTGAACTACAACCGGATCAACACCAGTCTGCACCTCGGGGTCCACGGCACGGCCATGCCGCGCTGGGAAAACACCCTGAGCGAGCACGAAATCCAGGAAGTGATCGCCTACGTCCTGAGCCTGACCTGGAACATGCCGCCCAAGAGCACCGACACGACGAGCGCCCAGCTTGCCACGCCGCCCGAAATGACATCGCCCGGAATGACATCGCCTGCTGTGAACGCAGGCATGGCCGGGCCGGGCAAGTCGCCCAGCGGTTCAACCACCGGCACCGCCGGCGGCGTGTCCGTGCACGGCGGCAGCATCTCGAGTTCGCCCGCGCCGATCACGCCTACCGTGGAAGGCAACCCCGCCGCCGCGACCAGCACCGCGCCGCCCTCGCAGTCCGGCCAACCCACGCCCGCCGCTTCAGGCCGGGTTGATACGAATGCACCGGGTGCCGCCGGTGGCATGTAGCTAGAGAGCTGCAGCTAGAGAGTTAAAGACAAATGGCAGTCCAACAAATAATGCGAATGCAGCCCGCCGCCGAGGCCGAGCGCATCCAGCACGAAGACCTCGCCGCCAAGTGGGCCTTGTGGGCCGGTGTCGGCTACCTTGTCCTCTTCGGGGTCATCGGCCTGATCGCTTCGGTCAAGTTCATGGTGCCGGACCTTTTCTACGGCTTCAACTGGCTGTCGTGGCCGCGTATCCGGCCCGTTCATGTCCAGGGCATGATCTTCGGGTGGGCGTTGCCGGTCTTCATGTCCATGTTCTATTACATGGTCCCGCGCCTGACCGGCACCAAGCTATGGAGCGAGCGATTGGGACAGGCCGCGACGATCACCTGGTCAATCGGCGTTGCCTTGATGATCTTCGGCGTGCTCAACCCGATGGACTCCTTGAACCCGTGGATCATGACGAAGGGTAAAGAGTACGAGGAATGGCCCGTCCTCTCCAGCATCTTCATCATCGCCGGCTGGCTCATGCTGACCGTCAACATCTACCAGACCTTCCTGCGCCGGACCTACAAGCAGATGTATGTCGCCCTGTGGTACATCATGGGCTGCATCATGTGGACCTCGTTCGTCTATGTCATCGGCAACTGGCC
>JANLUQ010000401.1:0-2797 GCA_031363565.1 Armatimonadota bacterium
GCGCTGTTATTTTTCCCCGTTTCTTGGGCGTTTCATTTCGCCTTTGGCACTCTCTTGCTTGGGCGTCCTTTCAATGGGACGCTGTTTGCCACCTTTTTCCTCCTGTTCTTCATGGGAAGCATCTGGAAGAACTGGCAGAAACTCCGCTCCCCCAAACGCTGGAGCCGCTATGACGCGGCCCGCGACCGGCTGCCCCTCCGTCCCCCTTCTTGACAAACCCCCTGCCGCCCCGCCATACTAAAGCCGTATGCTCACCGCGACCTTTATCCATGCCCCCGGCGTCGGCCCCATCACCGAACAGGCCCTCTGGGCGCAGGGGGTGACCTCGTGGGAGGACTATCTGGAACGGGCCGAGGCGCTGAATCTGGCCCCGCGCCACAAGGATGCCCTGCGTGGGACGGTGGAGGACAGCGTCGCCGCCCTGGAGGAAGGGCGGGCGGACTACTTCGCCCGCAACCTGCCCACCCGCGAACACTGGCGGGCGGTCTCGCACTTCCCCAAGATCGGGTATCTGGACATCGAGACGAACGGCGGCGTCAGCGCCGACTCGATCACGGTGATCGGGCTGTACGATGGGGATGAGACGCATTTCTACGTCAAGGGCGAGAACCTGGCGCAGTTCGCCTATGAGGCGCAGGACTATGACGGCTTCGTGACGTTTTTCGGGACCGGCTTCGACCTGCCGTTTCTGAAGCGACGCTTCCCCGTGCTCGAGTCCGTCTTCGCGGATCGTTTCCATGTGGACTTGTGTCCGCTGCTCAAGCGGCTGGGCCATACGGGTGGGCTGAAGCGTATCGAGTCGGCCCTCCGCATCGCCCGGACACCTGAGACGGACGGCCTGGGCGGCATGGATGCCGTCCGCCTGTGGCGGGCATGGCGGCGGGGCGGGCGGGACGCCGAAGAAGCGCGGCGTCTGCTGCTGCTTTACAACAAGGAAGATGTCGTCAACATGCAGGCATTGCTCCAGTATGCCCTGCCGCGTTTGCAGTCGCGGGCCGGGTATACTGGCATATAAAGCGATTTATCGTGTAGAAGGAGAAATCTTCTTAATGGCAGAGCAGGAAATGGGCGGTGGCACGGGGGAACCGAGCTTGACCGAAGAAGTGCCGGCATCGCCGGAGACGACGAGCGATGCCGAGACGGAAACGCCGGTTCTGAACCGCGCCGAGCGCCGGGCGCAGGCGAAGGGCAAGAAGACGGGCGGCGGGGCGGCATCGGGCCTGCCCATGTCGGGCGGGCTGCGCGGGCCGAACCCACGCACGACCGGCGCGGCCACCCCGGTCCGCGTCAACCGGACTGGCAGCCGGTCCAAGTGATTCCGTGAGAGCATGAAACGCCGAACCGCTTTGACCCGGTTCGGCGTTTCGTGCGTAAAGGAGATTTCCCATGGCCTTCTCGTTCAGCCGCCCATTCGGCGTGGCCGCTCTCGGCCTGACCACTCTCGGCCTGACCCTGTTTATCAGCCCGCTCACGGCCCATGCCCAGACCGCCAGCCGGATTGACCCCCAGGCGCGCATCCTCCTGGACGAGATGGCAGCGGCGCATCAGGCCCTCACCGGCCTGAAGGCGACCCTCATCGTCGAGGATTACGGGGCCACCAGTCCCCAGGAGCGGACCATCACCCTCGCCTTCCACCGGCCGGACCAGGCTCGGGCCGCCATCGCCGATCGGACCGGCCCGGTCGTGCAGTTCACCACCGACGGCAAAGCGCTGATCATTTACTCGGTCCACGATAAGCAGTACACCCGCCGGGACCCGCCGGCCGGGGCAGGCGCGATCGCCGAGGTCCTGGGGCAGACGCAGGCGCTGCTGCCCACCCTGCTGGCCCGGCCCGCCATCCTGACCCGGCTCCTGGTCCAGCCCGGCGTTCAAGTGGCCGGAGCGGGCACGGATACGGTGAGCGGCGTGGCCGTGGACCTCGTCACCGTCACGCCTGCCGCCAGGCCGGGTACGCCCCGCCTTACCCTCTCCTTCGCCGTCGGCCGGAAGGATCATTTGCTGCGGCGCGTGACCGAGAGCGTCCCCGTCGCCCGCACCGACCGCAAGACCATGCAGTTCCGGTCCGCCATGCACACCGAGACCGTCACCAAACTCACGGCGGACCCCAGTCTGACCGCGCGTGATTTCGCCTTTACCCCTCCGGCAGGCGCCACAAAGATGGTCCAGCAGGCGGAAGCGCCGATGCATGACCCGCGCCTCGTTCCGGGCGCACGCCCATTCCCCATCGCGGCCAAGGACCTGAGCGGGCAGCCGCTCTCGCTGGCGCAGTATCAGGGGAAAGTGGTGCTGATGGACTTTTGGGCGACCTGGTGCGGGCCATGTGTCGGTGAGATGCCGAACATCATCGCCGCCTACAAAAAGTACCATGCTCAGGGATTCGATGTGGTGGGTATCTCGCAGGACCGGGACCGCGCCGCCCTGGCGCCTTTCCTGAAGCAGAACAAGATGCCCTGGCGGGAAGTCTTCGACGGCATGGGGGGTACCGTCGCCCGTCGCTACGGGGTCGTCTCAATCCCATTCGGCCTGCTGGTCGGGCGCGACGGCAAGATCACCGCCGTCGAAGTGCGCGGCCCGGACCTTGGCCCGGCGATCCAGCGCGCACTGGCAAGAAAAACGGCGGCGCTCTGATCCTCTCCCCGCGACAAGTCGCGACCCTCCCCTCGGAGGGAAGGGGGGGTGAAAGGGGGTGCGACTTGCTTATCGTAAGCCTGCCGTGACTGGAGAGCCTTTGGACAAGAAGGTCATTCCCCCCGTGACACACCCTTCCCTTCGAGGGGTGGGTCGCGACTTGTCGCGG
>JANLUQ010000406.1:0-3964 GCA_031363565.1 Armatimonadota bacterium
ACAAGCTAAGAGAGGAAACAAAGATGCCGACGACCACTCACACCAAGGCGGCCGAACATCACGAGACCGCCGCGAAGGCCCATCGCACTGCGGCCGAGCACCACACCAAGGGCGATCATGCCGCCGCCCACGAGCACTCCACCAAAGCTCATGGTCACTCGGATGCCGCCCACAAGCAATCGACTGAGGCACACAGCAAGAGCAGCCAGCACGCCAAGAAGTAGTAGCTAGCTGCTCGTCCGGGCCGACGTGTCTCAACCTCGCGTCGGCCCGGTTTTGGCAAGCCCAGTAGCTAGGCTACCTGCGGCCTCGAAATGGCGTTGGTGCACTTGCTCGGTCCAGGGATGGTAGGATGCTCTTCCCCTGTCCGGTTCTGAGCAGCCCGATGCCGCACAAACGCAACGCCGATCACCGTCACCACATCCCGAAGATGGCGTTCAAGGTGCAGAACTGGCCGGCCTATGAAGCGGGCCTGCGCCGGAGGGGCAGCCTGACGTTGTGGATCGAGGACGCAGCGTTGGGAGACTGGCAGACCACCGGACCAGGCGGGCAGGCTCGCTATACGGACGCGGCTATTCAGACCAGCCTGACGCTGCGCACGGCATTCAAGCTGGCATTGCGGCAGACCGAGGGCCTGATGGCATCGGTGCTGACGTTGATGGGCCTGACGCTCTCGGCGCCGGATCACAGCACGGTCAGCCGCCGGGCGGAGACGTTGCCGGTGATCCAGCCAGCACACGCGCCGCAGGGGCCGTTGCATGTATTGATCGACAGCACCGGCCTGCAGGTCTACGGGGCGGGTCAATGGCTGGAAGCGAAGCACGGAGCGAAGTCGCGCCGGACGTGGCGCAAGCTGCATCTGGCGGTGGATGCCGCCAGCGGCATGATCGTGGCGCAGACGCTGACCGATCAGGATGCGGGTGATCCATCCCAGGTCGGCCTGCTGCTCGATCAGATTGACGCTCCGATTGGCCGGGTGACGGCGGACGGCGCGTATGATGGCACGCCCACTTACCAGACGATCGCCGCGCACGGCGATGAGATCGAGGTGGTGATCCCGCCGCGCTCGACGGCCGTCCCGAGCGGTGAACCGGGCGTTCCGACACAGCGCGACCGCCATCTGGCCATGATCGAGGAACAAGGGCGCATGGCCTGGCAGGCCGCGACCGGGTACGGCCAGCGTTCGTTGGCGGAAACGACGATGGGCCGTTATAAAGCGCTGATCGGACCACGGCTGCGCGCCCGCGGCTTTGCTGCCCAGCAGACCGAGGCGGCTATGGGCGTGGCGGTGCTGAACCGGATGCTGGCAGCCGGGCGGCCGGACTCCGTCCGTCGCCAGACGGTCATGGCATAGCAGACTGGGGTTTGGGGCCAGATCACCTTGGATCTGTCGAGTGCACCAACGCCGCATTGGGGGGTTAAGCGATGGACACCATGGTCGTCTTGCTAACCGGAGGACGGGACGGGTGCAGCACAATCCCAGCCTCCCCCAACTCGATGCGGGCCTCCGGGTAGGCAGCTACGGCCGCCGCTAGCGCATCCGTGAACCGGGGCTTGAAATGGTAGAGTTCCCGGTATCCCTCCCCGAATTGTCCAAAGATGGCGGGCCAAGAAATCGGGGTCGCTTTCGCAAGGGTGTGCAGCCGCCACGCCAACCACACGTACAAGTCGAGCGACATTGAACGGTCGCGTAGCTGCCGGATGGCGGCCTCCAGTAACGGCACGGGGTGGTCAGCTAACGCCTTGAAGAACACGGGGTCCAACTCGACCCGGTCCTCCCAAAGGTTCTCCTGCCCGTCCGTCGTCAGCGTGTGGAAGCGCAAACCGGAAGCCACAATGCGGGCTGCGGACCATCCGTCCGCACCACGCTCGTCCTCCCAGAAAAACTTGAGGTTGCAAGCTGAAATTCTGGCGGCCTGCTCGCGTAAGGCCTTCGCCGTCTCGCCCCCGTACGCAACTCCCATCCGCTCCAGCCATCCCCGCATTGACCGGCCTAGCTCCACTTCCCGGCTTTTCGTCTTGACGGCCTGGGTTTGCAAGTAAAGCAGAATCATCCTTGCGCGTGCGCCGTAGGGGACGCCATAGAGCGTCGTCTGCCCCTCTGTTTTCATGTACCCCGGCGCGACCAACAGAGACACGCGATGTCCCTTCTTCTCCCACGGGACGTTGTCTGGAAGCTTCTTGTGCGGAAGGCTCGTGAGGCAGAACCCGGTGTAAGAGAAGCCGATTGCCCGCGTCTCGTCGGCCATGACCTCGGCTGCGATGTCAACTAGGGATCGCTGCTTCGCCGACACCATTTCACGGGCCTTCTCGCGCCCGTGTACTAGGGCGTGTCCTCATTCGTGGTCTTCCGCTTGGCATTGCGTTCGGTTGACAAGTGGTTGGCATGCGGGGGGCAGACAGATGCGGCGCTATGGGCTTCGCGACGACCAGTGGGAGCGCATATGCGGCTTGCTGCCGGGGCAGCAGGGTGATGCGGGCGCAACCGCGACGGACAACCGCTTGTTCGTCGAGGCGGTTTTGTATCGCTACCGTGCTGGCGTGCCTTGGCGGGACCTGCCCGAGCGGTTCGGGGCTTGGAAGAACGTCCACACCCGGTTCAGCCGTTGGTCCAAGGCGGGCGTATGGGAGCGCGTGTTCCTTCACTTGGCGGCAGACGCCGACAACGAATACGCGATGATCGACAGCACGGTCGTGCGCGCCCACCAGCACAGCGCCGGCGCCCAAAAAAAGCTGGTGCGGACAGCACCTGCGAGGACCAGGCAATCGGGCGCTCCCGCGGCGGCTTGAGCACGAAGATACACGCGATGGTGGACGCGCTGGGCAACCCGGTCGGCTTCTTCTTGACCGGAGGCCAGGCCCACGACCTTGCAGGGGCCGACCACCTGCTCCCCGGTATGGAGGCTGGCACGCTGATCGCCGACAAGGCGTTCGACGCCGACGCGCGCGTGCTCGAACCTCTGGCTCAGGCTGGCAAGGCGGCCGTGATCCCGCCCAAGGCCAACCGGCGGGTCAAGCGGGACTACGACCGTCACGTCTACAAAGAACGCCACCTGATCGAGAACTTCTTCGCTAAGCTCAAGCAGTTCAGAGCCATCGCGACCCGATATGACAAGACCGCACGCAACTTCCTCGGCGCCGTCCACCTCGCCGCCGCAGCCATCTGGCTCAATTGAGGACACGCCCTAGAACAAGGGAGCGCACCCCAGAGGCAGCATCGTAGTCCACGTTCCGGCCCCCGTCTCTTTTCCGTGTGCGTCTTGATTGCTCCATTCGAACACTTGGCGTCAACTGGGGGGTTAAGCGAGGAAGCTAGTAGAAAGATAGTAGACTCTTCTAGTTGTACAATCTCGCTTAACCCCCCGGTATAAGCCCATTCCCATCGCTTCACCCCCCGCCCTTCTCACCTCTCCCCCCGGGGGAAAGCGGCCCACCTGTGGATGACGGAAGCTCCCTCACTTCTCCCCCCGGGGTAAGCGGGGATAAGGCTAGGTTAGACACACATAAAATTTTTTAGGTCAGTCGCACAGCCTGGAAACACCAGGATCAAACGGACATGCCCGTGCTAGCGTGGTGCATGGATCGGGCGGTGGTGCTGAAGGGCCGGGTGACGTAGGGGATCACCCTCCCGAACTCCGGATGCCCATCTTACCCTTCAAGCTGAACCAGGGCCGCCGCCATCACATTCCGCGCCAGCAGCGCAAGGTGACGAACTGGCCAGCTTACGATGCCAGCCTGCGCCAGCGCGGCAGCTTGACGGTGTGGTTTACTGAGGAGGCGATCGCAGCGTGGGTGGCCGAGCCACGCACGACGCGCGGTGGGTAGTCCTGGTATTC
Organism: Armatimonadota bacterium; assembly: GCA_031363565.1. Lineage (GTDB taxonomy): Bacteria > Armatimonadota > Armatimonadia > Armatimonadales > Capsulimonadaceae > JANXMY01. The sequence continues at coordinate 3,837 of JANLUQ010000406.1, forward strand.
ACCCCTCGCCATCCTGACGGCGCTGACGATACGGGCCGTGTTCCGCCTCGCGTATCGTCAGGCTGAGGGGCTGCTCGGCTCCATCGTCGGCCTGCTCGGCCTCGGCTTGCGCGTGCCGGACCATACGA
>JANLUQ010000418.1:0-2394 GCA_031363565.1 Armatimonadota bacterium
AAAGGGAGCTTCTGGAAAAATATCGGAAAAACTTTATGAGTCCCTGAGTCCGAGGGCATTGTTTTCCTGAGTCCGCCGTGGTACAATAGCCTGCCTATGACCACCCAGCCTCCTCCCGAAGACTCGATGCCCAAGAAGCCAAGCGCCCGGCGGACTCCCACCCGCAAGACGCCGGACGGCACGCCCGTCAACCAGATTCTCCTCGGCGACTGCGTCGAGGTGATGGACTCGCTCCCGGCCAAGTGCGCCGATCTGGTCTTCGCCGACCCGCCTTACAACATGCAGCTCGGCGGCGACCTGTGGCGGCCCAACATGACCAAGGTGGACGCCGTCAACGACCCGTGGGACAAGTTCAAGTCCTTCGCCGAGTACGACGCCTTCACCCGCGCCTGGCTTACTGCCTGCCGCCGCGTCCTCAAAGACACTGGCACGCTTTGGGTCATCGGCAGCTACCACAACATCTACCGCGTCGGAGCCGTGATGATGGACGCCGGCTACTGGGTGCTGAACGACATCTGCTGGGTCAAGGCAAATCCTTTGCCGCAGCTCAAAGGCACCCGCTTCTGCAATGCCCATGAGACCCTGCTGTGGGCTAAGAAGTCGGCTGACCAGAAGAAGTATACATTCCACTATCGGGAGATGAAGGCCGGGAACGACGACAAGCAGATGCGCTCGGACTGGTATATCCCCATCTGTTCCGGCGGGGAGCGGGAGAAGAAGGACGGCAAGAAGGCGCACACGACCCAGAAGCCCGAAGCGCTGATGCATCGGGTCATCGCCGCGACCACCAATGCCGGCGACCTGGTCCTGGACCCTTTCTGCGGGACGGGAACAACTGCCGCCGTCGCCAAGCGCCTGGGCCGGGACTATATCACGATTGATCGGGAAGAGACCTATGTCCGACTGGCCGAGAAGCGGCTGGCGAACATCCCGCCGGCCCTTCTGACCTCGGAGGATGAGAACGGGGTCCTGCTCGGCGGTCCCAAGCCGCGCGTCCCATTTGTCAGTTTCATCGAGAGCGGGCAACTGGCCCTCGGCACGACGCTCCGGCTCAAAGGGACCGATATCGAGGCCGCCATGCATGCCGACGGCACGGTCACGGCGGGCGGCCATCGCGGCTCTATCCACAAGGTCGCCGCCGCCTGCCTCAGCCTGCCCTCCGCGAACGGCTGGACCTCCTGGCTTTACCGGGACCGCACGACCGGCGAGGTCCGGCTGCTGGACGCCCTGAGACCGAGCGCCTAGCCTTCCTCTGTCCATATCTACAGGCGGTCATCCTGGAGCGCCCGGAGCAGATCATCCATTCGGGCACTGGCGACGGCCACACTTGTGTCCGCCGCCCCGTAGTAGAGGCGCAGGGTGCCATCCTGCACCACCGCCCCCGTCGGGAAGACGATACCGGGCTTCTCGCCGCGCATCTCGTAGGGTGCCGTCGGCCCGAAGACCCAATTGGGCGACTTGGCGATGATACGGGTCGGATCATCCAGGTCCAGCAATGCAAGGCCGACCCGGTACAGCCAGCCGGTCTGCTCTAGCTGGACCCCATGGAAGATCAGCAGCCACCCTTCCGGCGTCTCGATCGGCGTCGGTCCCGTCCCCACCTTGCCGCTGTCCCAGCCGGGCTGCTGGTCTTCCTGTAAGACGCAGACCGGGTTGCCCCAATGCCGCAGATCCTCACTCTCCGACAGCCAGATATTCTCCAAAGGCCCCGCTGTGGGCCGGTGCAGCAGGAGGTAGCGCCCGCCGACCTTGCGCGGGAACAAGGCCGCATCCTTGTTGTATGGGTGGATCACCATCCCCAGCCGCGACACGCTCTTGAAGTCCTTCGTCGTTGCCAGGCAGACTCCTACGCCCTGCTTGGAGGAGCCGACATAGGTGATGACGTACACGCCCTCGTCCGCCAGGTATGTGATGCGCGCGTCCTCGCAGCCCAAAGCCTCGTACCAAGCGTCGCCCTGCCCCGGTGACAGCAGCGGCGGGTCCTGCATCCGCCAGCCACCGATACCATCCTGGGAGCGGGCGACGAGCAGATGGGAACAGTCCTCGTTGTCTACGACCCGCAGGAGCAGCACCGTCTCGCCGCCCACGAGGCAGGCGGCGGGGTTGCAGACGGCCTTGCAGGGAAAGGGCATATTGCCCGCTTGCAGGATCGGATTCGCAGGGCTGCGCTCAAACAGTTCAGGGACGTTCATGCCTATGACATTCCCGTCCGTTCCGCCGGCTAACCTGAACTCCCAGCAAATGGGATTGCAGCCCCGCAAATGCTTACGCGGCAGGTTTGGTGCGCTTGCGGACCAGCAGGCACACCCCGCCCAGGCCCAGCAGCAGGCCGAGGGAGATCACCGAGGAGGCTTCCGGCACGGCGGGCGTGCCGACGCCGGGGATGCCGAAGAC
>JANLUQ010000430.1:0-3071 GCA_031363565.1 Armatimonadota bacterium
CTGCTCGGCGGCCTGATCGGGGCGAATCTGACGCAATGGGTCTACGCGCACCTCGTCCCCGGCGGCGAGCCGGGCAAGACCGTCCTGGGTGGTATCGCGGGCGGTTATCTCAGCGTCCTCCTCTTCAAGCGTTACATTGGCATCCGGCGGCCGACCGGGGACCTGTTCGCTGTGGCGATCAGCGCAGGCGAGACCGTCGGGCGCTGGGGCTGCTTCTTCGGGGGCTGCTGCTACGGCAAGGCTTGTACTATTCTCTGGGCTGTCCATCAGCACGGCGCGTGGCGTCACCCAACGCAGCTCTACCTGTCCGGCGCGAACGCCCTCATTTTGGTCGCCCTGTGGCGGTTCGACAAGGCCCACCCGCCTGAGAACGGTCTGTTCTACCTTCAAGGCGTTCTCTACAGCGCGGCCCGATTCGTCATCGAGTTCTTCCGGGACGGCCCGCCGCCCGTGTGGGGCCTGACTGGGGCGCAGTGGGCCTGCCTCGTCGGCTTCGCCTTCTTCGGCGTCCGGCTCGCGCGCCTCCTGCGTCCAGCCCGGCCCGCCCTCGCCGCCCTGAGCGACGCGACTCCCGTGAGGTGATCTATGTCCGTCCCGACTTTTCCATGCCCCAACTGCGGAACGCCCTGGCTGCCGGGCGCGAACGTCTGTCCCCATTGCGGCTATCTACGCCCTGGCATCCCCACCTGGCCCCCACCGCCCACCGGCTTTGCGCCTCCATCCCTGCTGCTCGCCGCCAACTTGGTGACGGGAAAAGTGGAGGGCGATGTGATGTTCGGGCTGGCAATCAGTGTCGCCTCCTGTTTTGTGACTCTGTCGCTGATGACCGGCTACCATTCGCTCTTCCCGGCGAACCTCGGCTGGGGTCTGGGCCTGCTTGCCCCGCCCATCCTATATTTCATCCTGCGGCCTCGCTATCCGGCCCTCGCGCGCGGGCTAGGCTGGGGTGTCCTGACTGGGTGTATCGTCCTGCCGTTCGCGGTGGTGGCCGTCCTGGTGGCGTTGGCGCTGGGCGTCCTGTCTTTATGCGGCTCAATGAACGGCAACCATGGCTGATGAACCGCTGCGAGTAACCTCCTGCCCGCACTGCGGCGAGGCGGCGGAAGAGGTGCAAGGCGTCTGCGCGAACTGCGGCGCGCTCTTGGGCGGCGTCTGGCCGCCGCCGCCGTCCGGCTACACCCTGCTGTTGCCGCCGATGCCTCCAAAAACGCTGACGGGCCGGATATGGGCGGATTTTTTGCTGGGGGTGGTGGGGCAATACCTCCTGCACCTGGCGACGGCGCGGGTGCTCGTCCGGTATGTGCCGACGATAAGCCACTCTCGGGACTGGATCGTGCGCGCGAGTGTGCCGGGCGGGTTTGTCCTGACCGAGCTGTTCTGGGCGGCCGTGTTCGGCCTCCTGACGTACTACGGCTTGCGCCGCTTGCAGCCTGTCGTGGCGCGCGGCTCAGGGTATGCCACCCTCCTTCTGCTGGTGGTCTTGCTCGGCGCGTTCTTCACCTGCCGCCCGCTGCTGTATTGAGAGGAATGTTTATGGAGCCTGTTCACTGGTCGGAAGAAACGCGCGGACTGTGCCCTACTTGCCTGCGAGACGTGCCCGCGACGGTCTTCGAGGACGGCGGACGCATCTGGATACGGCAGCAGTGTTCGCGCCACGGCGAGCATCGCGCCCTGCTCGCATCCGACGCCGGCGAGTATCTACGCCTGCGCCGATACGTCCCCGACCGGAGCGGGGTGAACTGCTGCTGCGGGCCAGGCGAGGTGTGCGGTCCAAACGGCTCAAGTGGTCCACCGGTCTGCGTGCTACTGCTGGAAATCACACAGGCGTGTAATCTGCGCTGCCCGACCTGCTACGCCGACGCGCAGGGACACGACTTCATGACGACCGACGAGGCACGGCGGCGGCTGGATTCCTTCTTTCAAGTCCAGCCTCGGCTGGACGTTCTCATGCTGTCCGGCGGCGAGCCGACGATCCACCCCCACTTCGCCGAGATTCTGGACCTTGCGCTCTCCTATCCGGTCGGGCGCGTCCTGGTGAATACCAACGGCCTGCGGCTGGGGCAAAGCGAGGCTTTGGTCGAGACGCTGGCGGCTCACAAAGACCGCGTGGAGCTGTATTTCTCATTTTCCAGTTTCCGCGCGTCCGGCCATGAGCACTTCTACGGGCGCGATCTGCGGCGGGAAAAGATGGTGGCTTTGGAGAGGGCGCGGGACGCGGGCCTATTCGTGACGCTGGTGCCGACAGTGGAGCGAGGAGTGAATGACGACGAGATCGGCGACTTGTACCGTTTCGCCTTGTCCCTGGAGACGGTTAACGGGCTGACTTTCCAGCCGGTCATGGACACGGGGCGCTACCAGCACGGCTATTCGGCGGGGGACCGGATGACCCTCACGGGTGTACTCTCCGAGCTGGAGCGGCAGACGGATGGTGCGCTGGTGCGCTCGGATTTCGTGGGCCTACCCTGCTCGCACCCAGACTGCTGCGCGCTGACCTATGGCTTTCTGGACGCCAGGCGCGAGACGATCACGCCGCTCCCGCGGCACCTGGACGTGTCGCGCTACCTGGACTTGTTCACGGACCGCATCAGCTTCTCTGGTCTGGTCGGCGGGGCGGCCCGGCGGGTCTGGTCGGACGTCGCGCACCTGCGTGGTCGGCAGACCCTGCGCGACCTGGGTATCCTGTTCGCGCGCGGCGGCCTACGGGACGTGCTGCCACTGATGCGCGACCCGGAAGCCTTCGGCCGCCGCGTCTTCCGCGTCGTCGTCAAGCCGTTCATGGACGCGCATACCTACGACCGCAAGCGCATCGAGCAGTGCTGCACCAAGATCCTGGCTGCCGACGGGTCCGCCGTCTCGTTCTGCGAGTTCAATGTCTTCGGTCGGGGCCGCAAGAGCCGCGAGGCCGTCGTGCCGCTGCGGATGGCGACCCTCTCCCCAGCACAAGTGCCGATCCTCTCCCCGGCACAAGTGCCGACCCTCCCCTCGGAGGGAAGGGTGGGTGAAAGGGGCCAGGGCGCCTCTTAACGGAAGGCCCCCCGGTCACGGCAGGCTTGCAAGAACACCATCTAAAC
>JANLUQ010000473.1:0-2952 GCA_031363565.1 Armatimonadota bacterium
TGCTGTCCGGCAACACCGCCTACCCAGTCGAGGACGGCGCGGGCCTGGTGACGACATTGCTGGACAACCCGGACCTGCTGGTGCCGCCGGACGACACGCAGGCCTTCCTGGACACCTACCTGCTGCCGCTGGCCGCGCGCATCCCGGTCACGGGCGGGGGAATCGTCTGGGAGGAGGAGGCCGGGATCGAGCCGGTCCCGCGCCTGTATCTGGCCGAGGCTGAGGGGAGTTTGATGGTCCGGCTTCGCTTCGGCTACGGGGCCAGCGAGGGGATTTACGACAAGAGCCTCCCCGAGACTATGCTCCTGCGAAAGCCGGACTCGCTGACATTTCTGCGCGTCGCGCGCCGCCCCGACCGCGAGCAGGCCTGGTGGGAGGCCCTGGCATCGGGCCACGGGCTGAAGCGCGGCGAGCAGCCCGACCAATTCGTCCTGCGCGCCAAGACCGAGCCTGTTGACTTCCTGCTGACACAGGTGCCGCGCCTGACCGAAGCAGGCTTCGAGATCTACGGCGAGCGCGAGCTGACCTCGGCCCGCGTCAACCGCAGCCGCCCGACGGTCTCCTTCAATGTCTCATCGGGCATTGACTGGTTCGATGTGGACGGCGTGGTCCACTTCGGCGAAACGCAGGTGAAGCTGAAAGAGGTTCGCAAGGCCGTCCGCCGCAAGGAGCGCTACGTCAAGCTGGCCGACGGCTCCATCGGCGAGATCCCTGCCGAGTGGCTGGAGAAGTACCGCTACTTGTTCTCGATGGCCGAGGAATCGGGCGAGGGCCTGCGCCTGGCGAGCGCGCAGGTGACCTTGCTGGACCAGCTCTTGATGGAAGGAGACCGAATCCAGGCCGATGATGAGTTCAAGCGCCGCCGCGAGAACCTGCGTCGCTTCTCCCAGATCGAGCCGCGCGCCCTGCCGGACGGCCTGAAGGCGAACCTGCACCCCTACCAGAAGTCGGGCTTCGACTGGCTCCATTTCCTGCATGAGTACGGTTTCGGTGGCTGCTTGGCAGACGATATGGGACTTGGCAAAACCGTGCAATGTCTCGCCTTCCTGCAATCACTCGCCGAAAGCCATGAGGCGAAGGCCGCCACCCTGCTCGTCCTGCCCCGCTCCCTAGTCTTTAACTGGGAACGAGAGGCGGCCCGGTTCACGCCCACCCTGCGACTCATGAATCATGCGGGCACGACGCGCGCCAAGGACCTCGCCGACTTCGACGAGTACGACCTTGTCCTGACTACCTATGGCATCATGCTCCGCGACATCGAGATGCTGCGGAAGCACCGCTTTCACTATGTCATCCTGGACGAAGCGCAGGCCATCAAGAATCCCGTCTCGCAGTCCGCCAAGGCCGCGCGGCTGCTCCAGGCCGACCACAAGCTGACCTTGACGGGGACGCCGGTCGAGAACTCTACGCTGGAACTCTGGTCGCAGTTCTCGTTCCTGAACCCCGGCCTACTCGGTAATCTGGAACACTTCCGCACCGAGTTCGCCGGGGCCATCGAGAAGCGTCAGGACGAAGTGGCCGCCGCCTTCCTGCGCCGCCTTGTCCACCCCTTCATCCTGCGCCGCACCAAGGACCAGGTCGCCCGAGACCTGCCGCCCCGGACCGAGCGCATCCTATATACGGAAATGGAGCCGGGCCAGAAGAAGCTCTATGAGAAGACGCGCGACTATTACCGCGCCCAGATCATGGGCATCGTGGACAAGGAAGGCGTTGGGGATGCCCGCATGAAGATACTGGAAGGCCTGCTGCGCCTGCGCCAGATTTCTAACCACCCCCGGCTCGTCGAGCCGGACAGCAAAGCCACCTCGGGTAAGTTCGAGACCCTGCTGGAAACATTAGACACCCTGCGCGCCGAGGGCCACAAGGCCCTCGTCTTCTCGCAGTTCGTCCAAATGCTCTCTCTGGTACGTGAGAGCCTGGACGCCGCCCATGTCCCCTATGCTTATTTAGACGGCAAGACGACCGACCGGCAGGGGCGCGTGGACGCCTTCCAGAACAATCCTGATCTGCCCCTGTTCCTCATCAGCCTCAAGGCCGGCGGTGTCGGCCTGAACCTGACCGCCGCCGACTACGTCATCCACATTGACCCCTGGTGGAACCCCGCCGTCGAGATGCAGGCGACCGACCGGACCCACCGCATCGGCCAGGACAAGCCGGTCTTCGTCTACAAACTGATCACGCGCGACACGGTGGAAGAAAAGATACTGCTGCTTCAGGACCGCAAGCGCGCCCTGGTCAGCCAGCTCATCTCGACCGAAGGCGGCTTCTTCAAGAACCTCACCCGCCAGGACATTGAGCTGCTGTTTGAGTAGGTGATGCTGGGCCGCCCCAGGCGAGAGCCGAGTCGAGTGGTTGAAAACCACTCGCTAGGCGAGGCGTCCTGCGGACGGGGAGACAAATTTCAGGCCCGCGTGTGTGTGGGATCTTGTCCTGTGTCCGAAGGACACTTGCCCTAGCGAGTGGTTTTCAACCACTCGGCTACTCTCGGGTCTCAACCCATAGCGCTTCCCATCCGCTTATAGGAAACTAAATGGATGACACGGCTGCAATCCAAAGAATAGTTGCCGCAATCGAGAGTGCGTGGGATGCGGGCTGCCATATCGCCAGCGGGACGGACGCAGACCGAGAACGGATGGCTCAGATCTCTTTACGACGCTGGAACAGCTTTGCGAGGCGGCATAAGGAGGACGGCAACGAAGAGCAAGTAGAGGACTTGGCAAAAGGCTTGCGCGATGCTTGTGAAGCGGATCGGGATCTTGTGGAGCCACTAATGAAAGAGTACTGCTACTTGGCCTCCGTGATCTCCGGCGTTATGCTGGCTGAAGAATAGCAAGGACAGGAGGGTAGGGCAAGCCCCGCCCTTCCTGATGCCCCCTATGGGCCTGACACAAAAAAGCGACCGGCATATGCCCGGCGCATTCCACCAAACCTCGTTAATCTATAAACCAACCA
>JANLUQ010000482.1:0-2511 GCA_031363565.1 Armatimonadota bacterium
GCAGGTGACGGATGTAGTCGCGCGGCGTCCGCCCCATCGTCCGGGCAAAGACTTCGGTGAAACGGTCGGGGGACAGGAACACCGACGCGGCCACCTGCTCCACACGCAGCGGCCCGGCAAAATGGGCGTCGAGGTAGCGCACGGCAGCGGCCACAGTCGCTTCCTGGGTTGCCTCCTGACTTATGCGCGGACCGGAGCGCGGCTCGACATAGGACGCAGCGTAACGGCGGGCGAGGTGGACCAGCAGGCGCGGGAACAGGCCACGCACCAGCAGGGTCCCGTCGGGCGTCCCCGCCGCCCACTCCCGGCGCAGCTCTTGGAGCATCTCGGCGACGGGCGCATAGCTGTCCGGCGTCAGGTGCAGCCAGCGTCCCCCCTCCCCGTACCCTGTCGCGCCCTGGGAAGACGCCCGGCGCAGCGGCTCCTCCACGAACAGGGACTGGAAGCCCGGCGTCTCGGCCAGCGCGTCCCGCGTCACGGCGTCGAAGATGACCGGCGCGAAATGCAGCGTGTCCGTCGCCAAATCCTCGCAGTCCGCGAACCAGTGCGTCATCCCCAGGCCCATCGCATACACATCGCCACGCGCAACGCCGTAAGGGACGCCTTCTATCCAGTGCGTCCCGCGCCCCCGCCGGACGAAATACAGCGAGAAGAAGTCTCCGTGCCGGTTTGAGACCGCCTGCTGCCCGGCATCAATCTCGTCGTGGTAGATAACCAGCGGCAAAGACGCGGCGGCCGTGTGGAGCCAGGCGGCACGGAGTTCATCGAAGTGGTAGGAGCGGACGGGCGGTTGGATGTGCGGGGTTTCAATTCGGGTGTCCATAGCGTGTTTGTATGTTCACCCTGTTGAGGCTGGATTCATGCCTCATATCCATTTTGTTGAGCGCTTGACCGAAACGGTTTTCATTGCTATAATAACCCTATAGTTTGACTTAACCATTGATGTTGCGCGCGGGCTGTGACCAGGCCGTAAACGACCCGTCTGGGGGGCGAGACGCCGACCGCCCCGGCGGGCGGGAGAGAATCCCAGTCTTAATCTTCCGGTCGCAGACCGGTTGGCCGCAGGCCCCCCAGACCTGCCGTTCACGGCGGGATAGCACCCGACGGAGCAACTGCACCCGACGGAGCAACTGCACCCGACGGAGCAACTGCGTAACATCAGTTGAGCCATTGGGCCGTCTGAGTTGGTTTCTGGAGGATGTCTATGTTGACTCGCTCGCCAACGCCTTCTCGCCGTTAGCTTCGTTCTGACCGCTCTGCTTTCTCTGTCGTTTAGCTTGCCGGCCCAGGCCCAAAGCTGGCAGGTTTCCGTTGCCGGCAGCCCTTCCGCCACCAGCAGCACCGGGACTACCTGGATCGCGCCCACCCCCGGCATCGGCTCACTCTCCCTGCCTGCCTTTACTGCCAGTAAAAACATCTCGACAAACCCCGGGCAGACCAAAAGTGGCTCCGACGCCTGCACCGCCGTCTTCCACTTCACCCTGAACTGGCAGCCCAGCGCGGGCAATGTGCCCGTACCCGCCATCGTCCGCGTCTCCAAGACACCCTTGGTCGGGTGACAGTTCAATGGACTAACGACAGTAACATCTTTGACGGCAGCCTGCGCTTTGGCGGCACGACCACGCCTGCGAATTTGAGCGGCCCAGCTTTTGGGACAACTTACAACCAGGATCTGGTGTCGGGTTACACACACTCCATCAACATTGGATTGGGACCCCCAATCGCCTTTCGTCCTAACCGTCGTCAACTAATGCCAACCAAGGGAGAGTATCTGATGACAACTTTACACAAAACATTTTCCTGGCTGTGTGTCTGCGGTCTTTTCATGAGCCTGGCAGGTGGGCAGAGCACCTGCGCACAAGGGGCCACACAGCAGCAACTACAGACACTCATTCCTGATCAGCAGGATCTGCAAGGGTTCACCCGCGTCCGCCCTTTCGGAGAGTTCGTCAATCCAGATGGGAGTTCACGAGCGGGAGTTATCGAGGACCAGGTCATTCTGGATGGGCAGGAAGATGAGCACCATCCCGGCTGGGTCACGCTCCCGGACCAGGACGGCAGGATGAGCCAAATCAAAAGGTCCCTTTATTCCGAAAGCGGCGAGTTTGAGCTTGTCATGACGATAAACATCTGTGACACGCCGGAAGCAGCCCACTTGGAAGTGCAACATTTTCTTCAAGTCTGCTCCACGCGCTTACTACAAGGAACATTCAGCGGTGCGCCCGCGATTGGGGACGAATCTTGGTTCAACCCAAGCGGCTACAGTACTCTGATTGGGCGTTCAGGCAGAATGGTGTTCCTGATTGAAGGAAGCCGCTCTTCCCTTGCGAGTCGCCGGGGCAACTCCCCAAGATTCCCCGAAGCGGCGGTCGAAGCGGTCGCCTACCAAGTCCTGCTCCGCGCCTCCCAACAGGCGAAGCGGATCGGCGGCACCGCCCAGAACACGCGCCTCACCGTCAACGGCCATGCGCTGCCCAAAAACGCCCTCCTCGTGGGCAAGCAGACCTACGT
>JANLUQ010000514.1:0-1970 GCA_031363565.1 Armatimonadota bacterium
CGGCGGAGCCGCTTCAGAGACGGGTACTTCAGTACCCGGCCCTAATACCCGGCCTTAACACCCGGCCTTAACACCCGGCAGGCAGCATAGAGGCGAAACGGGACCTTCCACCGCGAAAAACAGCCACTAGACGGTTGGAAAAATTATTTTTACGAAATTCGCGAATCTTTGCCTTTTCCTTCACTTTGGCATTCTTTGTGCAGATGGATGTTGAAGAGACCTCGCAAAAATCGCGCTGCCTTCTTGGGGCGCCGCTTTTTAGACTGGCCTTTCAAGGTGCTGTGGTGGATGATTGGGCGTTTTGTGACGCGCCTTGCCGTCCGGCTGAAAGTACACACGCCGAAAGGATAGCAATAATCGGGTATGATGCCGGGAAAGAAAACAAAGTGAAAGCCAGGCACATAGACGCTGGGCGGGAAGACGCCGGGCAGGATGGCGCGGGCGAGGCGGAGACACGAATACCGACCCTGCTGCCGACTCTGGAAAAAGCGCCTGACGCTTCCTCCCCCTGCTGGCGAGCCTTGGAGCGCTTCCGCTGGGCGGAGGGTCTGGCGTTTGTGAGCCACGGCGCCCGCATCGGCGTCCGAACCACGGATGCCGCACTTCTGGACTGCCTGCGGGACCACCTTCCGCCCGGTGCCCGGCCTGCCCTCACTCCGGTTGTGGACGGGCTTTTCTCGCTGGCCGTGGTGGAAAGCCGGTCACAGGCGCATCCCGAGCCACATTATTTTCTGTACCAAGGCGCCTGCCGAGTGGCGCACACGCGGCAGGCGGACGAAGCCCTTCACGCGCTGGCATCCGGCTTGCATGGGCAAGTCGCGGGATGGGCGCGGGAACGATTATTTGTCCACGCCGGGGTCGTCGGGTGGAACGGGAAAGCCATCCTCATTCCGGGGCGCACCTTCAGCGGCAAGAGCAGTCTTGTAGCCGCCCTGGTGCGGGCGGGGGCAACCTATTTCTCAGACGAGTACGCGGTGCTTGACGCGGACGGCAGCGTCCACCCCTACGCCAAGCCGCTGTCGCTCCGGGACGCGGAAGGCCAGGCGCGCGGGAGCTATCCCGTCGAGGCGCTAGGGGGGCAAGCCGCGACGGGTCCGCTGCCGGTCGGGATGGTCCTTGCGGCCCAGTATGAGGCGGGCGCCCGCTGGCGTCCCCGGCCCCTGTCGCCGGGCCAGGCCATGCTGATATTGCTGGGCAACACCGTACAGGTTCGCACCCAGCCGCAAGCAGCGATGCAGGTTCTTCAGCAGGCAGCCCTCGGCGCTGAGGCGTTCCAGAGCAAGCGCGGCGAGGCGGAGCAAGTCGCCGACTGGGTGCGTAAACATTTTAGGGGAGATGAAGCCCAAAAGACTGCCGATGGCAAAGGAGGCTGAGACACCATTTATTCGGTTTGGGGAAATCCCTGCTCAGGCGCAGCCCGTCTCCCGCAGGACTTTCTTGCCCGCCGCAGTTTTTCGGGCATTACTCGTCTCGCCCTTCGTTCAGAATGATACTATCCCGAACTACCCGACACCGAACTATCCGCAATCATTCGCGTCGCTGAGACCCGAGCGCAGACTACTGGACTTTCAAGCGAGGACCACCATGTACAAACACGATCGCAGCAAGCACTTCGTCACCGCCGCCCGCGTCTCCGTCGCCCTCTGCGCCCTCGCAGCCCTGGGCGGCACGGCGGCTCATGCCCAGGGCGCAGCTCAGCTCTTCAGCCCACTCGGGGCGGGGGCGAGCACTGTGACCTATGATCTGGGTAAGAAGGGCCTTTTGAGTTCGCCCTACTCAGTGGTCGGGGCGGGCGACACTGTCACTTTCATAGCAACGGGCAGTGACCCCGGCGGCGTCAACCCCAACTTCTTCCAGACACTCACCAATTCATACCAACCAGGTACGACTACGCCGCTCCTCGATCCGAATGCTTTTCCTCTGGGAACGCATCTCATTGACACATACGACTCGAAGACCAGCACACCGAC
>JANLUQ010000548.1:0-8960 GCA_031363565.1 Armatimonadota bacterium
CCGGGAGTGCAGCCCCGCCGTGGACACAGCCCCGCCGTGGACATAGCCCCGCCGTGGACATAGCCCCGCCGTGAGCGCCCCGCCGTGAACGGCAGGTCTGGGGGGCCTGCGGCCAACCGGTCTGCGACCGGAAGATTAAGACTGGGATTCTCTCCCGCCCGCAGGGCGGTCGGCGTCCGCGCCCCCCAGACCTGCCGTTCACGGCGGGGCGCTCACGGCGGGGCGTCCACGGCGGGTCGTCCACGGCGCGCCCCCCAGACCTGCCGTTCACGGCGGGTCGTTCACGGCGGGGCGCTCACGGCGGGGCGCTCACGGCGGGTCGCTCGCCATGGGTCGTTCCCGGCGGGTCGCTCACGGCGGGTCGTTCCCGGCGGGTCGCTCACGGCGGGGCGTGAACGCCCCGGTCAGAGCCTCTGCGTAACACCAGCAACATCAGCTACTTCTTCAGCCGTGCCAGCCCCTGCGTGGCTTCGAGCTGATGCGGGTCCAGCGTCAGCGCCTTCTGATAAGCCGCTTGCGCCAGGTCTTTTTTCCCCTGCTTCTCGTACACCTGGCCGAGAACATCCTCATACCGGGCATTCGTCGGGTCGTTCTGGGCCGCCTGCGTCAGAAGCGTCGCCGCCTCCTCGGGGCTATCCAGCGCCAGAAGGCTGGCCAGGCTGGCCTGCACCTGGGCCTGCGCCAAGGGTGTCCCCGCCTTGAGCGTGAGCGCCTGACGGTAAGCGGCCACCGCATCCGCCTTCTTGCCGGCGTTCTGGCTCAGGACACCTAGGTTAGCAGCGGCGTTGAAATCCTCCGGCTTGGCGGCGGCGGCCTGCTTGTATTCCAAAAGGGCGGCGTCGGTTTTACCCGCGCGCGAGTCTATCTCCGCCAGGACCATGTGCGCGCTGAAGGGGTCCGTCGTGCCCAGGGCAAGCGCCTTCTGCAAGAACGGCACGGCCTTGTCGTCGTGCCCTGTCTGGTGGAAGAGCATCCCGGCGTACAGCGGGGCGCGCGCGTCCTTGGGGGCAAGCACGGACGCCTGCGCGAATGTCTGCGCCGCCTCGGCATGTTTGCCGCCCTGCTCCAGGGCAAGGGCGAGCTGGTAGGCCAGCACAGGGTCCTTCGGGCTGCGAGTTTGGGCTGCCTGGTAGAATTGGATCGCCTTGTCGGTCTGCGCGGTCTGAAGGTAGGCGACCCCGAGGTTGTTGCGGATGGCCGTATCTTTAGGGTCGAGCCGGACGATCTGTTCCATCTCGGGGATAGCCTCCTTGATCCGGTTCTGATGGATATAGATGTCGGCCAGCATCTGGTGCGCCGGCAGGCTGTTCGGGGCTTTCTTGACGAGGATCGTCAGACGTGCCGCCGCCTCCGGGTAATGCTTGTCGGAGTAGTCTTTATAGGCCTGCTGCAAATCACTCGTGACATCCACCTGCGTGCCCTTAAATGTCGACGAAGCGCCCGCATCTCCCGTCAGCACATTGCCTGTCCCCGCCCGGCCATTATCGGTCGGCGACCCCATCTGTGCCCAGACCGAGCCGGACAGGAGCATCAGGGCGCCCGTTGTTATCAGTAGTCTCTTCACTAGTCTTACTCCCATTCTCGGCGCGCAGCGAGTCGCGTCCTGCCGCCCCCTACATTTTACTCGCCCAGCCGCGTGAGGCTGTCGGCGGCATCTGTCAGCTTCGGGTCCAGCACGGAAGCTTTTTTGTAAGCCGCCATCGCCATGTCGCTTCTGCCCTGCTGCTCGTAGAGCGTCCCCAGATTGTACTCGGACAGCGCGTTTTTCGGGTCCGCCTGCGCGGCCAGCTTGTAGTTCTCGATGGCCTCCCCGGTCTTCTTCGCCGTCACGTCCGCCTCGGCCAGCGCCGTGTAGACGCTGAATTTCTGCCGGGCACCCAGGGTAAGCGCCTTCTGCAAGAACGGCACGGCCTTGTCGTCGTGCCCTATCTGGTGGAAGAGCAGTCCAGCATACAGCGGGGCGCGCGCGTCCTTGGGGGCAAGCGCGGACGCTTGTGCGAACGCCTGCGCCGCCTCGGCGTGCTTGCCGCCCTGCTCCAAGGCGAGGCCAAGCTGGAAGACCGGCTTGCTGTCCTTGGGGGCGGATGCGGCGGCGTCCCGGTAATAAACGGCTGCCCGCTCGTACTGCGCGGTCTGGAGATAGGCGACGCCGAGGTTATCGCGCGCGGCCGCGTCCTTGGGATCGAGCCGGACGATCTGTTCCATCTCGGGGATGGCGTCTTTGATCCGGTTCTGCTGGATGTAGATGTCGGCCAGCATCTGGTGCGCCGGCAGGCTGTTCGGCGTCTTGGAAACCATGCCCTGGAGCCGCGTGACTGCGTCCAAGAAGCGGCCGCTGGAGTAGTCCGCATAGGCGCGCTGCAAGAAGCTGGGCTGCTCTGTCCACGCTGCCCGGCTGCCGGGGAAGTTGGTGGGCAGCCCCGCCAAATGGTCGGTGAGCACATTGCCCGTGCCCGCCCGGCTGTAGGCACTTGGGTCGGACGGCGTGCCGGTCTGCGCGTGCGCGGCTCCGGCGACGAGGAGCAGGCCCGCGGCAAGTGTCATCATCTTTTTCATGATCCGGTCTCCCGTTCTCGGCGCCGGGCGTTCCGTCCTCATTGGGAGGCTTCGGTGGATTCTCGCAAAACTCTGCGAGACATCTCAGGCACCTGCTCCATTTTACAGCATCCTGCCCCGAATTGCAAACGCCTCCGCAAACACCTTTACGGAAAAGCCTTGACAAAGCCGCGCCGGGCGACTATAATAGCTCTAACGCGGGAGTAGTTCAGGGGTAGAATGCAACTTTCCCAAAGTTGAGGTCGCGAGTTCGAGACTCGTCTCCCGCTTACCCTTTTCTGATGTCGTTTCTCCTCGGTGCCGTGCCCAAGTGGTAAGGGAGAGGTCTGCAAAACCTTTATGCGCCAGTTCGATTCTGGCCGGCACCTCCAATTTTTTGGCCCCTCACAAAAAACAACCGCTCCGGCTCTTCTGACGGCAGAAGAACGGGGCGGTTTTTGTTGTTCCTATTCACCTGTTGGTGGCGGACTCAGACCCGCGCGCGGTAGTAGGCGATCGCCTGTAGGTAGACCGTCACCTCCGTGCGGTCGGCCTGCACCAGACGCACGGCCTGGTCATCGTACCAGCGGATCGCCCCTTCCAGGGTCTCGCCGCTCAGTAGCTTGACCACCAGGGCCGTGCGGTTGTCGCGGTACTTGATCAGTTCCACTTCGCGCAGGGAGATGCGCTCCTCGCGCACCGCCGCCCGCCGGCGTTCCACTTCCGAGATCTCCATCGGTCAGGCTCTCCAGAAATACGAAAGGAGGGGCAAAGCGGCTTATTTGCGCTTGGGGGTGGCTGCCGCCGTGATGGCGGCGTTCTTCGGGTCGTCCTTGTGACGGGCCTTGTGGCGTTCTTCCGAACGCTTCTGGGTGCGGCGCAGTTCTTTGGCGCGGATTCGCATGGTTAATTCACCTCCTTCAATAGCTGGCGCAGGCGGGCCTCGTCCACGGCGTACTCGAACAGAAACTTGCCGTTCAGCGTGACTACGGGGATCTGCTCGCCGTATTCGGCCAGCAGGGCGGGGTCGTCCTGGATGTTGACCTCTTCCAAGGTGAACGGGTGCTGTTTCTGGACGCGCTGTAAGAGGCGGACCGCCTCTTCGCAGAGGTGACAGCCGGGTTTGGAGTAGACGGTGACTTGGGCCATGATGCTGGGGCCATTATAGCCCATTGCCCTACGGAAAGTCAAGAAAGAGCGGGCATCAAGAAGGCCGCTCGGCCTCGCGCGCGGTGTCGTACTTGCGGAGCAGGTCGGTCAGGGCATCGCGCAGCAGGTATGACTCGCGCTGGCCCAGCCGCTCGGCCAGCGCCTTCAGCTTCCGCAGGCCCGCCGAAGGGTAGTAGCAGGACTTCAGCACCATCTCCTCATTGGGCGGCAGGGCCACCTGGTCGCGCCCGCCCTCCTTCGCCGACAGCAGGGCGGCATCGGCAGCGTTCAAAAGCGCCTGCACCTCTTTGGCGTCGCGCGGCGCGTGTGCGATACCCGCCGTGATCGTGACCGGCCGTGCATTGGCAAGGCCGAAGCCAGCAAGGCCGAAGTCGGTCCCGGACACCAGGGCGCGCAGCCGTTCCACCTGAAGGAACCCCTGTTCCAGCGTCACCTGTGGGATGACCAGGGCGAACTCGTCGCCGGAGATACGATACGCCGTTCCGATTGCCGTCTCCCGGAGCAGGCTCGCCATCCGTTGCAAAGTCCGGTCCCCTTCGGCATGGCCGCGCTTGTCGTTGATCTCCTGAAAAAAGTCCACGTCAATGAGGGCGACGGCGACCGGCTCGCGCTGTGCCAATCGCCGCGTCAGTTCGTCCTCCATCACCACGCGCCCTGGCAGACCCGTCAAAGCATCGTCTGGCCTTTCCATATGTAACCTCCTGTGAATATGCGTTACATATATACTGCCATATATACACGCACATATCACATAGATTTTTCGCGCGGGCCGAGTATAATGGAGGCCATGATCATCCTTGTCCCCAAACACCTCTTGGACGAGCTGCGCGGCCCTGCCCGCGAGGCCGCACCCGAGGCCGAACTGCGTCCTTACGGTGAGACGGAGGCGACTCCGGACGGACTGGACGAAGCCGTTGCCGTGCTGCGCTGGGTGTCGGGGAAAGAATTCGCGCGGATAGTCCATCAGGGGCCGTCGGTGCGCTGGCTGCACACGGCCAGCGCGGGGGTTGACCACGTACTGACCCCGAATGTGCGGGCGAAGGTAGGACTGACCGTGACCGACTCCGGTCCGGCCTTCGCCATCGCCCTCTCCGAGTTCATCCTGGCCTGGATGCTCCTCGTCGCGCGCGGCCTGCCCGCACTCATGGAGAACCAGCGGCAGCACTCTTGGCAGTCCGTCCCGCAATTCGAGCTGCATGGAAAGACGGTCGGCATCATCGGCCTGGGACCGATCGGGCGGGAAACAGCGATGCGTACTAAAGCCTTCGGGATGAAGACGCTGGGCTTGCGCCGCTCCCCTGCACCCGTAGATGGTGTGGACGCGGTCTTGACCGGGCCGGAGGGGCTGACGCGGCTGCTGGCAGAAAGCGACTTCGTGGTCGTCGCCGCCGCGCTGACGGGCGAAACGCAGGCGCTGATCGGGGCCGTACAGCTTGCCCGGATGAAACCGACCGCCTGGCTCATCAACATCGCGCGCGGCGGGCTGGTGGACGAACCCGCCCTGATCGCTGCCTTACAAGGGAAACAGATCGCAGGCGCGTGTCTCGATGTTTTCGCCCAGGAGCCGCTGCCTGCCGATAATCCACTTTGGGATTTGCCCAACGTCCATATCGCGCCGCACAACTCACCCGGCTGGGACCCAAACCTGCACGCCCGTCAGAAAGCGATCTTCCTGGACAACCTGGCCCGCTTCGTACGCGGTGAGGCGCTGACCAACGTTGTGGACATCTCGCGCGGTTACTGAGCGGAAATAAAACCGGCGACTGAAGTCGCAGCAGCAAAGGCACAAAGTCTGCCTTCGCAGACTCCGAACTCTGTACTAATCTGTACTAATCTGTACTAATCTGTATTAACCTGCGGAGGCAGGTTTTGTGAACTTGTTGCCGCGACTTCAGTCGCCGGTCTTTTTAAAGTCCCAGATGGATGATCGTATTCGTGTCCGTCTCGGTCACATAGAGCGAGTGACCATCCTGGGCAAAGCAAAGGTTGGTAGGATGCTTCCCTACCTGGACATCGTAACGATGGACCACTTCGCCCATCATCGAGACCTTGGCAATCACGCCTTCCCCATAGATCGTTGCGTACAGGAAACCGTCGCGGCCCAGGCGCATCCCGTCCCCGCCCCCCACCGTCCCCGTCACGCAGAAGACGCGTTTCGCGCCGCCCGCCAGCGTGATCGCCGTGATCCAGTGCAGGGGCGACTCGGCTACGAAGAGCGTCTTCTCGTCCGCCGACAGCACCAGCCCGTTGGGGAACTGCATGCCGTCGGCGACAAGCGAAACGGCGTGGGTCTTCGGGGCGACATGATAGACCGAGGCGATTGGTTTGTCCCAGCTTCCGTCTGGATCGGTGAAGTAGATGCCGCCCTCTTTGTCGAAGATCAGGTCGTTCGGCCCTCGGAACGCCCCGCCGTCGGGGGCCTTGTCCACGATGGTCGTGACCTTCCCATCCGGCAGCGAAATCCGGGCGATCAGCTTGCGGCCCACGTCGGCCACATACAAAGCTCCATCTGGCCCCAAGGTCATCCCGTTGCCGCGCCCGCCCTCCGGCAGCGTCACCCAGGCATAGGTCAGCGCCTTCGTCTTCAGGTCCAGCCGCGAGATCGCGCCGCTCTGGACGTTGACGGCATACAGCGTCCTGCCGTCAAGGGAGAGGACCGGCCCCTCAGGGAACTTCAAGCCCCGCGCCAGCGTCTCCGGTGGGTGGGGTGCCGCGTCAGCAGTTAGTGTCATCAAGAGGACTCCTAGAACGAAGAAGGCGAGCAAACAAGCGCGCATGAAAGGCCCCCAGTCGCCATTTTAAACGACAAAAAACGGGAGCCGCACTGGCTCTCGCTTTTGGTTTGCAGAGTGTCTGTCTGCGCGAATATGATAATATTGTGTCACATGGCAAGCCCTATTTCAA
This sequence comes from Armatimonadota bacterium, assembly GCA_031363565.1. Lineage (GTDB taxonomy): Bacteria > Armatimonadota > Armatimonadia > Armatimonadales > Capsulimonadaceae > JANXMY01. The sequence goes on from JANLUQ010000548.1 coordinate 6,610, forward strand.
GGCTCCTGTATCAAGCCGCGCAGCCCCAAATCTGGCAAATATCGCGCACTGAAGGCTGCTGATGCCCCACGAATAGGCAATCTGATCCGTTCGCCTCGCATGCACGTTTGCCGCTCTTGTTTCTCGTTTGCCTCAAAAAAGGGTCGCGCCGGGTGCGCGGTTGACTTGTCCCCATCCGATTCGTCATACTGAATGAGAGAAACTTATGTTCGCTAAGGAAAAGACACCGTGACCCAGAAACTGCGGATTGGCGTGCCTAAAGGCAGCCTGCAAGATGCGACGTTCGCCCTGTTCAAGAAGGCCGGCTGGGACTTCCGCGTCTCTGCCCGCTCCTACCAGCCCGTTGTGGACGACGATGAGCTGGACCCCGTCCTGCTGCGCGCTCAGGAGATCCCCCGCTATGTCGCGATGGGCGTCCTGGACTGCGGCCTGACCGGACACGACAACGTGGTCGAGTCCGAGGCCGACGTGTATGAAGTCTCTGAACTCATCTACTCCAAGGCAACCTCGCGCCCCTATCGCTGGGTGCTGGCCGTGCCCAACAACTCTCCCATCGCCGGCCCACGCGACCTGCAAGGCAAACGCATCGCCACCGAGCTGGTCAATGTCACCAAGCGCTACCTCGAAAAACACGGCGTCACCGCCCACGTCGAGTTTAGCTGGGGCGCCACCGAAGTCAAGGTCCCCGACCTTGTGGATGCCATCGTCGAAGGCACCGAAACCGGCAGCACCCTGGCCGCGCACGGGCTGAAGATCGTGGATACCTTGCTCGAAAGCACGACCCGCCTGATCGCCAACCACCACTCCTGGGAGGACGACTGGAAGCGCACCAAGATCGAGAACTTGCAGCTTCTCCTGCAAGGCGCGCTGGACGCCGACAGCCTGGTTGGCCTGAAGATGAACGTCTCCAAAGAGAACCTGGACGCCGTCGTCCGCCTGCTCTCCTCCCTCCGCAAGCCCACCGTCTCGCCGCTGGATGAAGAAGGCTGGGTCGCTTTGGAGACGATCATCCCCGAAAAAACCGTCCGCCACATCCTCCCCGAACTGCGCCGCGCCGGCGCACAGGGCCTGGTGGAGTACCCTTTGAACAAGGTGATTTACTGACGCTGGAATGCGAGGCCGTGTATGGCGCATATATGGAGGGGAAAAGACAACTTACCCCTGTCGGAAAAGGACAGGCTGCGCTCCGGACTTCAGCCTGACCTTGATCTTGGCTGGCTCTATTTTGTCGAGGTTTGTGGATTCACCAAATAGTTTAGGCCTTGTCGCAGGTACAAGCCAAATTCGGCCAGCGGTAGGAAGTATAGGGAATAAATATGACCATTACAATCAACCTTGAACCCGAAAAAGAAGCACGACTGCGCCAGAAGGCGGCTCGTGCAGGCCGCCCCGTAGAACAAATAGCCTATGACTTCGTGACGCGCGGGCTGGATGAGCCGGATACTGAAGCGCCACCGCAGAAGCAGTCTCCACCTGTGCGAACACTGGCGGAGGCATTGGCGGGCCGCATCGGGACGCAGCACAGTGGGCGCGGGGACCTGTCACAGAACACCGGCAAAGCGTTCGCGCGGCTGCTACTGGAGAAACATAAGGCGGATCAGGGATGACGCTGACCGATGCAGGCCCCTTGGTCGCGCTTGTTGATGAGGATGACAACCGGCACATCGCCTGTGCGGATGTGCTGCCTCGTCTGGCTGCGCCGATGGTCACGACTTGGCCTTGTTTCACTGAGGCCATGTACCTGATTGGCAGTGCGATGGGCCATTCTGGGCAAAGCGACCTCTGGGAATTCATGGACAGCGGCGATCTTATCATCCACGAGAGCAGCCCGGCAGAGCGGGCGCGGATGCGTGAACTCATGGCAAAGTACAAAGACACGCCCATGGACCTGGCGGATGCCTCATTGGTCGCTGCCGCTGAGATCTTGGGCATCCGGCGCATCTTCACCGTGGACAGCGACTTCATTGTCTACCGTCTGCCAGGCAAGCAGTCGTTTGAGATCGTGCCGTGAGCCTGGACTACCGCCCAATCACTCCGCAAGACCATGAACCCGTCCGCCGCTTCCTCTCCGTAACCGGCTGGGCGCATCGGGTAGGGGACCCGGAAAGGTTCGCGCGGATGATGCAGGGGGCGGACCGCACCGTCGTTGCCTGGGACGGGGCCATAGAGCAGCGCGAGCGATTAACTGAGGTTCTGATGTTACGCACGGACTGTGACCGGGCCGTAAACGACCCGTCTGGGGGGCGGGACGCCGACCGCCCTGCGGGCGGGAGAGAATCCCCGTTTTAATCTTCCGGTCGCAGACCGGTTGGCCGCAGGCCCCCCAGACCTGCCGTTCACGGCGGGACGGC
>JANLUQ010000254.1:0-2729 GCA_031363565.1 Armatimonadota bacterium
GATGCCGACCTCTATACGGGCACAAAATATGGGCACAAGCGGAATCCATGCAGACGGCTCGAACTTTCTGTTCGCGGACGGCCATATGAAGTGGTTCAAGCCCATCCAGGTCTCTTCAGGCCGCAATGGAACGCTCGGCCAGGACCAGGTGACCGCCACTGCCGTCGGCACCTTCAGTACCAATTGATCACCACCCCCTCGCGGAACGAGGGCAACTCGTCACGACTCCTCTCGGCGACCAACGAATAAATGCAGGTCATCGGCATATGGGCGCTACGAGCAAAAAAGATAAATAATTTTATATAAAACCGGAACTAACACTGGTGCAATGACGTTGACGGAGGGAAGAGTGACGACCCCGAGGAGGAACGCATGATCCTGGAACTACTGGAACGACCGACCCCAGCGGCTGAAGCCCAGCACGAGTGCGCGACGTGCCGCCACAAAGACCGTGTTTATTTGACCTCGCCCAGCGGCACGCAGACCGCCGCCGTCTGGCGCTGCGGCCTGCTGTCGCAGAAGACCCAATCGGAGGTGCTGGTGCAGCCGCACGAGAATTGCTTCGAGCACCGCAGCCTGACCGACTACTGGGAGAAGTCCAGTCTGCCATACGTCCGTTAAACGGCAGGCCGGCCGAAGGACCTTTCGCTGGCTAGGCTGGGATGGCGCTGTTGATTTCGATCAGGTTCCCATCCGGGTCGCGGAAGTGGGCAGTACGCATCATCCAGTCGGGTCGGTCCTGCGGCTCGGCCACGAGAGCCACGCCCCGAGCGCGCAGCCCGGCGGCTGCCTTGTCCACGTCGTCCGTCGCGAAGATGAGCGCGGCGCGGTCCTGTGCGTCCGCTGCTGCCGGCTTATCGGCGACGCCCACGGCCTCGGCCATCAGGTCGCGCCGGAACAGGGCCAGCGTCTGGTCGCCGACGCTGAATTCGGTGTAAACGTCGTCCTCGGCGCCGAACCCGGCCGTAAAACCGAGGACATCACGGTAGAAGCGGAAGCAGGCGGGAAAGTCGGAAACGAGTAGGCGAACGTGTGGTGAGCGGAACATGGCGAATGGTTCTCCTTTGGGGCAGGGCAAACTTATGTTTGCCCTGCCCCATTCTATCACACGTCTGCCAAGGTGTCAAGCGTTTTCTGCCACCGAAGCCAATGCCGTCCCGCAGGCGGCGCAGTGGCGGTCGCCGCGCCGCGTCCGCGTCCCGCAGTGCGGGCAGAGACGAACATTTCTGGGAAGGGTGGACACGCCGCAGTGTGGGCAGAACGGGGCTGGACGCGCCAGGAGCCGCCGCGTGCCGCAGGCGCGGCATCGGACCCGGACGCTGTGCCGGAAGGCCCAGACGGCGACCGGGTCGGCGGGCAGCCCCACCAGCCCGCCCAGCAGCAGCAGGTACGCGCCGTCCACCGTCCAGCCCAGCCCTTCGCCGAGCAGATCGGGGTTTGGGGTGTTGAGGTTAGCAACCTCGATGTCGGGGATGTGGAACTGGTCCAGCAGGCGGTTGATGGAGGCCGAGAACTCGAGCTGCGACCCGGCGAGCTGGAACTTGACCCGCTCCGGGACGCGCGTCCGCGCCTCGGCCGTCTGGTGCAGCACGAACAGCGCACCCAGCAGGCAGAGGATGGGCGACCGGCGCATCCCCAGGAAGACCAGGGCGGCGACGGCGAGGCAAAGCCCGCCCCACGGGAAGACGAGGCCGGGCAGGTTGATCTCGATGTTATGGAAGACCCGGAACGATGCCCATGGACTGAGCGCCCCCGCCAGCACGCCCGCCGCGCCGCCGAGGATGACCAGTTGGGCGAAGCCCCGGAACAGGCGGATCGGAATGGTCAATGGGGTAGGGGTCATGTCAGGAGGTGGACAGTGACAAGCGGCGCATGGTGGGTCGCCTGTTTGGGAAGGCCCTGATCGAACGTGAGCAGGCGCGTGGTATAAGTCTGCGAAAGCTCTTCGGCCAGTGCGATGTAGAGCGCGTCGGCGGAGCGGCTGCACCCATAACCGTCACAGATCTGATCGGCGCGCAGAATGAGTGATGCCTCGCCCCTTGGAGGTGGGAGAATGGCTGTCATGCGGACCCGCAGGCTTTGCACGGCCTGTGCGTGTTCCGTAGCACTCAACACGCCGTCTGTCAATTTGCGCCGCAAGGCATACAGGGATTCACCGACGATTATGTTTGGCGCATAGAAGAGGCTCCCCGCCCGAGCATAATTTTCCGCTTCCGCCGTCAGCGCGACGAAACGCAGCGGTTCCTTGGCGCATAGAGCGATCATAATGTTCGCGTCCATAACGACACAGGCGAGCTTATTCGGCAAGATCGTCGCCATACATCGCCCCTTCGCGGCCCTCACGGATGATTGCCACCCCGTCACTCTCCGGCCTCGGGTTCATCCCGCGCTGTATTTCTTCCGCCGCGCGCATCGCGTTCAGCATCTTCAGGTTCGGCTGAATAGCCGCTGGTGGCGCATCCGCTTCCACGCTCACTCTGACGCGCTTGCCGGCCAGCTCCTCGGCGTGCGCAGCGATTTCTTCCCAGGTGCCCTCTAAAACTTGTGTTGCCATGACATTCCCCTTGGCTTCATCATACCTCATCCGCACCAATCAAGCTGCCTCTCCCTCCGCCCCTGCGCCTCGGTCAAGAGGTACTGCCGCCAGAGCAGGGCCATCTCCAGGGTGAGGGTCTCAGTCAGAGAATCGGCCATGCCTCACTCTTCCGCCAGGGCGCGGCGCAAAAAAC
>JANLUQ010000676.1:0-5167 GCA_031363565.1 Armatimonadota bacterium
GCCCAGGTGACCGTCACCAAGTACGGCCCCGCGACCGACACCGGCTCCGACATCACCTTCACCGGGCCGGTCCTCGCTACGTTCACCGAATCGAACAACTTCTTCGACACCGAGCGCGATACGATCGCCCTCTTCAACAGCGGCGCCAACTACTCGAACTCCCAGGCCTTCGGCCTGGACGTCACGGGGAGCTTCACGGTCGGTGCGGGCGGCCAGACCTTCACCTTCCACCAGAGATCGGACGACGGTAGCTACTCCTACCTCAATGGAGTGAAACTGATCTCGATCCCCGGCCCGACCGCCTCCTCCACCGGGAACGGCCCCATAACCAAGACGCTGGCGGCAGGCACCTATAACTACGAGGTCAAGTACTCGGAGTCCAACGGCCCCCCCGGCATCCTCCGGTTCACCACACCGGCGGCCGTGCCCGAGCCGTCCTCGGTCGCCAGCATGGGCCTGGGCGCCGTCGGCCTGCTCGGCCTGGTGCTGCGCGCCCGCAAGGGAAAGCGCACCGCCGCCTGACCCTCCGGTAAGGCCGGTCTGCATGGTACAGGCCGGCCTGTTCCTCCTGCCTTGTAACTTGTTCGTCATCCGTCTCACATCAGCCAGCCCTCAGCAAAGAAGTTGAGATCTCTGGCGTTCCGCAGTATTCCCACCGCAGGCAATCGTGCCTTGTGTTTCTCCCGCCGGGGTGTCCCAACAGGGTCGCTCGGCTTGGACTGAGCAACCTCACTACGACATAGAAAGAGACAAAAACCATGCAACTTGCACAGAAAGCCACCCTTGGATTTGCCCTCCTGGCCGGCCTCAGCCTAGCCGCCGTCCAGCCTGCCGCCGCCCACCACGAGCAGTTCCAGAACGTGATGCTCAACGGCGTCGCCCTGACCCCCACCCAGGACACCCAGGACAGCGTGGCCGTTATCAACACCTTCACCCTGGTCGAGAACGTCTTCACCATCACCACTGACTACCACAGCAACTACGGTGGCAATGAGTATGACAACCTGAACTTCGTGCTCACCCAGACCGGCGGTACGTCCCTCATTCCTGCTGCCATCTCGCCTTCCATCATATTCAGCCCGGACATGCAGACGATGACCGAGATGTTCAGCCTCACCGGCACGTTTCAGGGCAAATTGCACATGGGGACGAACAAAAGCAATCCTGACTACAGTTCGCCCGCCTTTGGCTACATCTTCCAGGGGGCCGATTTTAATCTGGACCTGACCCCCGGTGCCCCTGCCCCCGCTGCCGTGCCCGAGCCGTCCTCGGTCGCCAGCATGGGCCTGGGCGCCGTCGGCCTGCTCGGCCTGGTGCTGCGCGCCCGCAAGGGCAAGCGCCTGAGCGCCTGAGCCATATCCCCGGAGCCGCCCAGGCGGACACCGGAGACCGAACATCGGCCCGCAGCCTCTTTGAGAGGCGGCGGGCCTTTTTCGTCGGCGGGGCTGAAGCCGGGACTGAAACAGGATCCCAATGACATCTCCGCCGCGACCGGCTGCGGCGGAGATGTCATTGCAGATCTCTTCGGGCGTCCGGCCTTCGGCGTGTTTGGTGCGCCGTGTCCTATCACCCCGCGCCGCGCCGCCGAAAAAACCCGCGCCACAGGCCCTTTGTAGCAGCGTGGGGTACTTTTGGCGTGATTCATGCACTAGGTATTAGTGCCGGCATCCGACAGTCCCCTGCCGCGCACGACCCAGTAAGACCCGGAGGAAAGGCGATCCGGCCTCGCCCTCCGGTTTCAGCGACGAAAGGTTGACGACATGCAGATTCCTCCCAAGAAGACCCTCTCCAACCAGTGCCGGTTCCAGACCGTCAACGGCTATGAGCCGCAGCGATTAGAAGGGCCGCCACGAGCCAGAGCGGGCTGGTGACGGCGAGGCCCAGACCGACCTTCCCCTCCCACGAATACCAGCCGATGAAGCCGACGAAGAGGCCGGCGACGAAGCCAGCGACGGCCCCACCTTGCAGCGCTTCCCACAGGCCGAACCAGTGATCGCGCGGGTCAAGGACGCTGGACAGCACGCAGAGCAGCGCACAGAGCGATCCGAGACCGGACAAGCCGAGTGCGACCCACCCGATGGCGCGGTCGGTGACGCGCGGCGCGGTCGACTCTTCCCACACTCCCGACTCTTCCCGCACCGGCGGCGGGGGCCAGACATGGCCTTTGTCTTCTCCGTCGCTCATCCCAGTGACAGCCGCAGCGCGTCGCCCTCGGCCAGCGCATCCCCGATAGCGGCGGGCGTCCCATTGCGGTGGACGCGCAGGATGGAGCGCAGTTCACCGTCGCAGTTGAACATCCGAAACGCGGGATGCGCCTTGGCGACCTGGATGAGCGCGCCGTGGACGCTGGTCGCATTAACTTCGAGGCCAGTCGCTCCGCCTGCCAGTTTAGTCAATCGGTCGTCAAGCTCGATGGGAATGGTCATGGCATTATCTCCTCGGTGCTGAACGGAAGCGGCGGGCGACTCAAAATCCCGTCGCACGTTTCGGCGGGCGTCTTGCCCTCGGTGTCGCCTGATCTCGTCGGCGACACTCTGCTCATAGCCCACTTCCGGCATGTACAGCCGGTGGGCATTATCCATGCCGCAGCGCGGAACGCCCAGATGCTCGGCCAGCCGGGCGGCTCGTGTGCTCTTGCCCGCGCCGATGGGGCCGATGGGGATAATGCCTGCGATCACGGCGCGGCCTCCTGCTTCCGAGGACGCCCGCGCCGCAGCAGGGGCGAAACGGCCTCGAAGCCGTCGCGGTCACGGAGGGCAAGGAGTTCCTGGTGAACACTTTCCCAGTGCCGCGCGGCGCGTTCTAATTCCTGCCGCTCTGCGTCGGTTAGATCGCCGCTTTGCTCACGCCGCCGCAGCTCGTGCTCGGCGCAGGCGGCTTCGTCCTGGGCGCGCATCAGGTCCGGCAGCTCGGCAAAACCCAGCCGCCGGTGGAGGGCGGCGCTGACCTCGTTGGCGACGTTGTAGGCGCCGCCGAGGTGCGCCGCACCGCGATCGTGCAGGGCATTCATCGCGGATTGGGCCACGGCGATTCCCAGGCCCAGCCGCTGCCAGCGGGGACGCACGAACAGCAGGTCCAGGACGGGGCCGTCGGCCGCCGCGACGATCAGCGCAGCCCCGGCGATGCTGCGGCCTGTTGGGGCGACGGCAACACAAGAGGCCGGATGGAACACGCCGCGCTTGCCCGCAAAGCAGGTCTCGATGCTTTTGCGCGAATCGATATGGGTGGCGGGGAGGCGGTAGTCCCAATAGTCAATCGAGTCGCGGAAGGCATCGAAGAAGGCATGGATGAGGAGCGGCGCGTCGGCCAATGTCGCGGGCCGCAGGCGGAAGCCATCGGGGATCGAAACCGGGCGCGTCACGACGGGCGCGCAGAGGATGGCAACGGACGGGCGCGGCTGGATGTAGGCCTTGCCTCCCCTATACTCGTGCTTCCAGCCGGGGCGGCGGGGGAGGTCGTGGAACTCGTCCAGGGTCATCGGGATCGGGCGGGTACGCACGGGTTGGATCTTTCTGCTCGGCTTTTCGCGTCAGGGCAGCAGAGCGGACACGGCGATGGCGGCGTCCGGGCGGCCCAGTGGGGCGAGCGTGTCGACGGACGTCAGCCGGGTAATGCTGCGGTAGTGGTGGCCCAGCGGCTGGTCGGCCATGGCGGCGGGCTGCCGGTGGACTTCGAGAACGCCATCGGGCAGGCTGACGATCCAGTAGTCCTCGATGCCCGCGCGGACGTCGAGGAGCGCAAGCCGGAGCGCAGGAAGCGGCGTCAGGTCCCCCGAGGCGAACGAGACCGTTTGGCCGTCGAAGGGGGCTGTGCCGTCGCGCCAGCGCCGTTCCAGTGCCTCGTTCATCATGTCTCCTCACCAGCGGAGAGGACGCGGTAAGTCGCGCCCCTACGCCCCCGTCTCGTACTTTAGCTTCTCGGCCTGGTCGGCGTTGACGAGGGTGTCAATGATGGTCTGGATCTCGCCGCCCATGATGTTCGGCAGGTTGTGGACGGTCAGGCCGATGCGGTGGTCGGTCAGGCGGTCCTGGGGGAAGTTGTAGGTGCGTATCTTCTCCTCGCGCTTGCCGGTCCCGATGAGGTCCTTGCGCGTGCTGCCCAGCGCTTCCTGCTGCTTCTGCATCTCGATGTCATACAGGCGCGACTTCATCACGCGGATGGCCTTCTCGTAGTTCTGCAATTGGGAGCGCTGGTCCTGGCACGTTACGACGATGCCGGTCGGCAGGTGGGTCAGGCGCACGGCGGTCTCGTTCTTCTGAACGTTCTGGCCGCCCGCGCCCTGCGACAAGGTGTGCTCGCGCTTGATGTCCTTGTCGGGGATATCAATCTCGACATCTTCGGCCTCGGGCATGACCAGGACGGTCGCCGTGCTCGTCTGGAGCCGCCCACTGGCCTCGGTGACGGGCACGCGCTGGACGCGATGCACCCCGCTCTCGAATTTGAGGGCCGAGTACGCGCCGGTGCCGTGGATCTCGATGACGGCCTCTTTGTAGCCGCCGATGCCAGTCTCGTTGGAGTTCAGCAGCTCCATCTTCCAGCCGCGTTTCTCGGCGTAGCGCATATACATCCGCAGCAGCTCGCCCGCGAACAGCGCGGCCTCCTCGCCGCCCGCCGCCGCGCGCACTTCCAGGATGATGTCCTTGTCGTCGTTGGGGTCCTTGGGCAGCAGCATGACCTTCAGGTCATTTTCCAATGTGACCTTCCGGGCGCGCAGCTCATCAAACTCGGTCTGGGCCATGTCGCGCATATCGTCGTCAAGCGATCCGCGCAGCATGTCCTCAGTCTCCGCAGCCTGTCTCTGGGTCTCTTTGTACTGGCGGAACTTGGCGACGATCTGGGTGAGGTCACTGTACTGCTTGTGGACGCGCCGGTACTCGTCCATATCGCCCACCAGGTTCGGGTCGGACATGCGCCGCTCCAGGTCCTCGTAGAGTTCTTCGACTTCGGCTAACTTCTCGAACATAGAGTGAAATCCTCATTTAATGGGGCGTCTTACCCCGATCCTACCCCCGGCGCTGCGCGCCGACCCCTCCCTCGGGTCGGGACACCGGCTGATTTCAGAGTAGCAAAATGGACAGTTCAGACCTGAAGAGGATTACAGTTTTGGGTTAGCAGTTTTGATAAGGGGCTTATCAAAATTTCAGTCAGACGCGCAGCAGCGTTGGCG
>JANLUQ010000697.1:0-5376 GCA_031363565.1 Armatimonadota bacterium
GGGTTGATTGGGGAGTAGGCAAAGAAAAAAGAGGACCGTTTCTGGCCCTCTTTCTCCGTCATAGCCCGTAGGGGAGTCGAACCCCTCTTCCTGGCGTGAAAAGCCAGTGTCCTAACCGATGAACGAACGGGCCGTGAGTGCAAGGGTCATCCATCGCCCTAGCTTCTGTCGTATCTCCGTATGCGAAGCACCTATCTGACAAGTCCCGTAGACCTGTATGTTCCCTTTTTTGCCGCCGCTCGCGCTGCTGAGGGCAACGCTTGTTTGATGGAACTGCGTCTCTGGAAGGCCGGTCACACCGCGCCAGTGGTTCTCTGCGCCTTCTACTGAAAGGCCAGGGTGCAGGTGTATCGCACAACGCAACGATGTATAGGGAATCCCGATCTTTAAGAAGAACTCCAAGCCCTTCTGAATGACACGCGGATCGCAGTTCGTGATACACATGTCATTTTGCTTTGTCTTGCTGCCCTCACCGATGTACAGGGCCAGCCCGAACATGAATGTTGGGTCTTGTGAGAGTGTCGCGTACTCTGCTTCCGCTTCCCGATGATACCCTGCCCAGCGCGTGTCACGCCGGACACGCATCGTGTGGATGAACTTCTCGCGACCCGCACGGAACTTACAGGCGAGAGCGGCGATCTGCTCCTCCGTCAGCGGAATATCCCGCAGCCACAGGCTCAGCGTGCTTTTGGAAACGCCGACTTCGCTGAGGATATCGTTGTAACTCCAGCCCAGCCCGCGCAGTTCCCGTGCTCTCTGTTTTTCCTCGAACCTCATGTCCCCAATGGCCTCCCTGGCTCGAAAAACGCGATGGGGAAATGATACCCAAATCGCCCGGCCTTTGTCAACTTTCCGGGGAGAAAACAAAGCCGGGCAGTGGGGCAGGGCGCGTGTCCGAAAGCTGGTGTCTAAGGCAGCGTCGCGGCGAGCCGCATCTGCGCGGGCAGGACGCGGCGGGCACCCGCGTAATGGGCCACATAGTAGCCATCGCTGAGGCTGTCCATGCGGACGCCTTTGTGTGCATTGGCCGCGTGGATGAACTTGCCCGCACCGGCGTAAATGCCGACATGCGAGATGCCGCGCTTATAAGTGTTCTTGAAGAAAACCAAGTCGCCCGGCTGGAGCTGCCCATCGGAGATCCGTGCCCCGTGGTAATACTGCTCAATCGCCGTGCGCGGCAGCGCGACCCCGTTGGTCGCGCCGAGGATATAACGGACGAAGCCGGAGCAATCGAAGCCGGAGCGGGACGTGCCGCCCATCACATAGCGGGTGCCCCGGAAGGCATACGCGGCCTGGACGGCGTTGCCGCTGGCGAGCGCCTTGTTCTGGTCCTGCACGTGGGCGAGATTCGCCTGGCGGGCTGCGGCGGAGTGGTGAGAGGGATGGGCGAGGCTCGCATGGGCGGAAAGCAGGAGAGAAGCAGCGCAGGCAAGCAGGGCGGCCGGCTTGGGGTCAATGGTCAGTCGGGACAAAAGCAAAAGTTCCTTTCGGGTTCATCTTTGGATCGCCGTCCATAAATCTTGAGTGGCCGGCGTGGGAAAGACTATCCGCTAAGGCGGTACAGTCCGAGAAAGCGCTGGAAAGACTGGTCCAAATGCTGGGCTGCATTCGTGCAAAATTTCACAACCGAGATATTCTGACACATATGAGACGATTTTGCAAGGAAAACCTGGTAAATTCACCATTTCTCCAAAAATGAGGCGCGACCTCAAAGGTTTTGGACCGACGCGCAGCAGGTGCAGCCATTGCGTAATGGGCACGTTTGCGATATAATAGATGTATTCATCCACGGCAGGAAAAGAACACGCGCCCTATGTCTGAAGATGTCGGTTTCCTGCTTCGGGGCGGCCCTGTGATGTGGCCCCTCTTTCTCTGCGGCGTGGTCAGTGTCGCCGTCATGATCGAGCGCTTTCTGGCCATCGGCGCCGCTGTCCGGGACAATGAAGCCTTGATGGGACGCATCTCCGTGCTGCTGAAGGCCGGGCAGGCCGCCGACGCGCTGGCGTTCTGCGAGAGTTCGCCGGGCCGGATCGCCAAAGTCGTCGCGGGCGGGCTGCGCTCCGCGCACCGGGACCATGTCTGGATCGAGCGCTCGATGGAGGAGACGGCCCTGAAAGAACTGCCTGTCCTCTACGACCGCCTGGGCGTTCTCGACACCATCGTCACTCTGGCCCCGCTGCTGGGGCTGCTGGGGACAGTCACCGGTATGATCCACGCCTTCCATGTTGTCGGATCGTCGGCGGGCCTGGGCGGCAACCCGAACGCGATCACCAGCGGCGTCTCCGAGGCCCTGGTCGCCACCAGCGTGGGCCTGACCATCGCCATCGTGACGCTGCCTGCATACAACTTCCTGACCGAACGCGTCAAGGACAACGTCGGCGAGATGGAGCTGCGGACCGCGCAGTTCTTGAATGTCGTCGCGACACTAAAGCATGGAGAGGCCCATGAAGTTCCCACCGCGTGAAGTGAAGCGCGCACGGATCGAGATCATCCCGATGATTGATACGATCTTCTTCCTGCTCGTCTTCTTCATGATCACCAGCCTTTCCATGGTGCCGATGTCGGCACACCGGGTAGACCTGCCTTCCAGCGAGACCGCCTCGCTGAAGCCGCAGGAAAAGATCGTCGTCACCATCTCCAAAGAGGGCGATTACTATGTGGACCGGGCGCGTGTGGCCGAGAGCCAGATCAAACCGCTGGTCGCCGCCCGAGTCAGCGAGGACCCCACCGTCGCCGTCATCATCAACTGCGACAAGGATCAGAAGCTGGACAAGTTCCAGCGCGCCTTCGACCTGATCAAGCAGGCCAACGCTGGCACCGTGATGATCGCTACCGCGCCCGAAGCGCCCTCGCAGCCATAGGAAGTGCCGAGATTAGGAAGTGCCGAGACGATGAAGTTCCCACCCCGCCAGATCAAGCGCGCGCGGATCGAGATCATCCCGATGATTGATACGATCTTCTTCCTGCTCGTCTTTTTCATGATCACCAGCCTTTCCATGGTCCGCATGAAGGCAATGACCGTCGCCCTGCCCCGGAACACGCCCCCTGCCGCCGCGAACGCTCCGGCAGGCACTGCGCCCACCGACCGGCAGCACCTCGTCATCCTGACCGTCAGCGATGCGGGTGGCTACTACCTGGGAACGCGCCGCATCGCGCCCGAAGCGCTGGGAACCGACCTGCAAGCACGGGCCGCATCAGACCCCCATTCCATCGTCGTCTTGAACGTTGCCAAGTCGCAGACCGCCCAAACACTGATCAAGATCATGGACGCAGTCAACCGCGTCCGCACCCCCGATGGGCAGCCCGTCTCGGCCTTGATGGCGACGGAGCCCGTGGATCAAACGGGTCATGCTCTGACTGTGCCGCCCCTGCCGAGCGGAAACCAAGCAAGTCCATGAACAAAAAGAAGCGGATCGCCGTCGCTTATTTGGTCTCGTTCCTGATTAATGGGGTCTTCTGGCTGGTCTATGCCCGGGAGCTGCGGCAGACATCGGCCAGCCCGCCCAAGCCGCCGACGGCCTCCAACAAGTTCAAACCCCTGGTGCTTGGTCAGTTCACGCCCCTGCCTCCTCTGCCTCGCCGCGAGGTTCCGCCGCCGGCAGCGCGCCCCGCACGGTCGTCGAACGGGATGCCAGCCAAAGAAGCCAGCACGAATGGCAAGCCAGGGGCGACCGATGCCGCCCGTTCCGCTTCTTCTCTCACCCTTCCAGTCCAGACCGTGTCCGCCGCCGGCGCTGCCGCCCAGGCCACTTCCGGCCAGGCGGCGGGCGCGAACGCCTCCCGTTCCGGCGCTCCGAACTCGGCCGCCGCCGCCCTGAGTGCCGCATCGGGGGGCCGCGCCCTACCGGGCCAGGGGACACCCGAACACGGGGCGAAACGATCCCAGGCCGGAAGCCAGTCTTCGCAAACGGCGCAGGGACAGGCAGAAAAGGGTGGGGCGGCGGCCCAAGTGGCTTCCGCCCAGACCCAGACCGGTACACTGTCCAGCCGCGAAGACCCGGCCGCATCCGAGACCGGCGGCGATAGCGCCACCTCCGCCGCCATTGCCCGCGCGCAGGCGCGGGCCGCCGCGCGCCTGGTTTTGCTCCAATCCGCCTCGCTTAAAACCGCCGTGCCCACCGATAAAGACGGGGACGACAAAGATGGTAAAGACGCGAAGACCCCCGAGCCGGAGAAGGCGACATCGGACAGACGAAAGCCGCCCGTGCCCGGTCAGAAGGTCGCCCTTAAAATCATCAAGATGTGGACTCCTCGGCCTGGTCAGAAGTTCAACCTAGCGACGAGTCTGAACATCGTCCTCCCTCCGACTCTGACACTCGTTCCTGGACCACCGCTGACCCCGGAGCAATTGGAAGAGGTCCAAAAGCTCCTCCGCCAGCAGAAGCTCAAGCATGTGACGCTTGACCGTAAGCAGCTTAAAAAGTTGATTGCCGCCCAGCGCACCGCCGAGGATACCAAGAAGCCCGAGAAGAACACGCCGAGCGATGAGGGCCGCAAACGCGAGGCGAAGCGCGAGCCGGGGCCGCATGTGGTCAAGCCGCGCACGACCTCCATGCACAAGCCCGTCGCCGTCAAGGTCGCCATGGCCCGGCCGCGGTCGCCGTTCACCTACAAGCAGTGGAACAGCGATATGCTCCGCCGCTGGCAGCCGAGCGAGGCCGCCGCCACCGAGACCGCTGCCGAAACAAGCCCCACTCCGGTGAACCCGGACGTGCCTTCCTCCCCATCCGCTCAAGGACTCTCTAGTGAGGCCGGGGCGTCCGCCAATGCCCCCCAGCAGGTCGCAAGCAACGGGCAGCCCGGCCAAAACCCTGCCTCCCCCAGTACCTTGCACCCGCCGGATGCAGGGGAGGCCGGCACTCCCGGAACGGCAGCCACGTCCCAATCCGAGACCCCCTCCGGCACTGCGGGCGCTCCTGCAACTGCACAGGCTGGACCGGCAGGGCCAAATGGGAACCTGAACGCCGCTAACAGTCCACCTGTGGGAGCACAGGGCCAGCCAGGAGGGCCGGCGACGGGGGCCGCAGGTAATCCCACAAATCAGGGAAATGCTCAAAATGCTCAGGCCGGTGCGCCGCCTGCACCCCCTGCGAACCCCGGCGGTGCTACTGGAGCGTCAGGGCAGGCGACGATTCAAAGCGCCCCGCCCACAGCAGCCCAGAGCGGCCATCCCGGCGCAATAGGGGGACAGCCCGGCACACAAGGCGGTCCTGCGAACAGCCCAACTGTCCCACCAGGAACACTGGCGGGTCAGCCCGGCAATCCGGGTCAGCCCGGCAATCCGGGTCAGCCCGGCAATCCGGGTCAGCCCGGCAATCCGGGTCAGCCCGGCAATCCGGGTCAGCCCGGCAATCCGGGTCAGCCCGGCAATCCGGG
>JANLUQ010000702.1:0-6336 GCA_031363565.1 Armatimonadota bacterium
CGGCCGCGAATGACGACGAACAGCTCTTCACCCGGCTGGCCTTCGGTGACGATCTCGCGGCCCGCGGGGAACGTGCGCGTGCTGGCTGTCGAGAGCACCGCCGTCTGCTCTTTGTAGGTGAGGTGCCGGAAGAGCGGGATCTTCTTGAGCGCCTCCATCCGCGACTGGGCTTCGACGGTCTCTTCCGACGCCGCGCCCGCTTCGCCTGCGACCTTCACGACGACGGCGGTGATGTTGTCTTTGCCGCCGTTCTTATTCGCCATCCCGACAAGCCGGTCGGCAGCGTTCTGCGGCGAGGAGGACTGTGCGAGTGTCCGCGCGATATCCTCCTCCTCCACCATGTTGCTCAGGCCATCGGTGCAGAGCAGGAGGGTGTCACCGGGACGGACATCAGCGTCCACGACCTCAGCCTCCAGGGTCGGCTCAATGCCCACAGCGCGGGTGATGATGTTGCGGAAGCGGGACTTGCGCGCCCCTTCCTCGGTGATCGCGCCGGCCCGCACCTGTTCGGCGACGTAGGAATGGTCTGCCGTGAGCTGGCGCAGAGCGCCCTCGCGCAGCAGATAAGCGCGGCTATCCCCAGCATGGGCGACATAGAGCCGCTCGCCCTCGATGACGGCGGCGACGCAGGTCGTCCCCATCCCCTTGCGTTCCTCATCGGCGCTCGCCAGCTCATAGACGCGGGCATTGGCCTTCCGCAAGGCGGAGGCGAGGACATCCGCCATGACGATCTCGCCGCCGTCCCGGCTGTCCAGCATCTCGGCCAGCGACTCTTCGACGGTCTCGACGGCGGCGGCGGCGGCCTGCTCCCCGAAGGAGCGTCCGCCCATGCCGTCGGCGATGATGAAGACGCCGTCGGCCCGCATCCCCCGTCGGCGCGTGTCCACGACGGCGAACTGGTCTTCGTTGTTGGGCCGCTGCCCCTTGTCTGTTTTTGCTCCGGCACTGACATTCATAGGTATGGGCCTAGTATAACCGCTGCTGGCCGAAAAGGCAAGAGGGTTTACCTCCCCCGCCAGGCCAGGAACACCGCCCCCAAAGCGGCAAGCCCCAGACAGATGCCGTAAAAGACATGGAAGGGAAGCGGAAAGCGCTCATTGCCGAGCGCGGAAGATGCGATCCCCGTCGCCGCCAGACAGATGCCGATACGGGCGTTCACATCGGCAGGCTTCTTCCCAAACTGGCGGGCGTTGCCCAGGCTCCCGCCCGCCGCCATGCCGCGCAGCAGCAGGACAAGCCCGACGGCGATGCCCAAGGTCAGGGCGAAGGCCTGTAGATGCGCCAGCGTCAGGCCCGCCACGGCAAGAGTCGTCGCCAGCACAAT
The DNA here is from genome assembly GCA_031363565.1 of Armatimonadota bacterium. GTDB lineage: Bacteria > Armatimonadota > Armatimonadia > Armatimonadales > Capsulimonadaceae > JANXMY01. Next base: position 1,325 of record JANLUQ010000702.1, read on the forward strand.
CGCGAATCGGCTCATTGGAGGGGCGGCCCGCCCGGCGGCAGGTTCGGGCGCGGCGGGTTATTTCCGTCCTCTTCGAGAGGGTCGCCCCCCAGCGACCTCCGGGGCGGGGCGGCAGGTGGAGGCGTCTGGCCAAAGGAAGGCGGCGGGGGCGTCTGGCCGTAAGGCGGCTGCTGACCGTAAGGCGGCTGCTGACCATAAGGGGGCTGCTGACCGTAAGGCGGCGCCTGCCCATAGGGCGGCACCTGGCCGGGCGGTGGGGGCCAAACACCGGGCGTGTAACCCGGAGAAGCGCCGTAGGGGGCCGCACCGTAGGGGGACGCGGCGGCGATGCCCGGCATCCCGATCATGTCCCGATAAGCCAGCACGGCGGTGATCCAGAACATCGGAAAAGTGATGAACTCGCCCAGACAGAATGCGAGGTAGCTGGCGATCACCAGCAGGCTCATCACGAGAGCGAAAGCCGCCGCATTCCACATGTCGCGCTTCATGACGTCCACGCTGCGCGAGATGGCGGTGAGCGTGCCCTCGCCGTCTGCGATCAATGCATAGGCCGGGAACAGCAGGCCGGCCGCCAGGAAACCGGGGACGATGCAGAGCAGGGTCCCGACAAACACCAAGACCAGATAGATGAGCTGGAAGCCCAGCATGTTCAGCAAGAGAGGCCCGCCGCTGAAGAGGTCGCCCACGTTGGTCATCTCGCCGCGCACCTGCTTGATGGCGACGCGGTAGATGCCGCCGTAGAGGTACGCCTGATAGACTAGGCTGGCGACCTGGATGGCGATGTTCAGGCCTAGCGGCAGCCCGTTCGCGAGGGGGTTCGCCCGGCCATACTGGTTCGTGCCGAAGGGGGCCGGTGGGTGGGAGAGCGGCGCGTTCCCGGTCGGTGGATGCAGGGCTGTCATGGCCCCATAGATGCCGCCGATGATCCCACCGACAACGGCGGGGACGACGAGCAGCATCAAGGCGGCGACGATCCAGACGGCGAAGTTGGCCTTGTACAGCTCGAACGCCTCGCCGATCCAGCCGAAGTTTACCCGGCCCGTCGGCGCGTACCCGCCCGACGGACCTCCGTAAGCAATGCTCATAGTCTTTTTTCCTTCTCCATGACTTCGTTAGACCCTCGGTGCCGGGGGCCAGACGCCCGGCGCGGCGGGCAGGTGGTACAGGGCGGGTAGCGGGAGAACATTGGGCATCCCGGCCATGTCGCGGTAGGCCAGAGCCGTTACGAGAAAGACCATGGGGATGGTCGCCAGCAGCCCAATAAAGCAGGGCAACTCACTGACATAGACCAGCAAGACCATGACGAACACGAAGCCGGTGGCGGGGAGCCAGTGCGCCTTCATCGCCTGGATGCTGCGCCGCAGGGCATGGAAGACAGGCACACCATCGGCGATCAAGGCGAAGAGCGGCAGCAGCAAGCCGGTGAATATAGGCAGAAGACACAGCAGCAATAGCAGCCCCAGCACGAGCGCGATGGCCGCGCCCACCGGATTGGCATGGAGCCAAAGCATCGCATACCCCAGCCCCACGCAGATTGCTTCCAGGCCGTAGGTGCCGAAGCCGAGCAGGAACATCACCCCCAGCATCCTTCCGAACAGCGGTCCACCCGCGAAGATGTCCCGGTAGGTCAGTCCCAGACCGCGCACCTGGCGGACGGCCATGCGGAACATGCCGCCGTATAAGAAAGCGGAGTAGACAACCATCACTAGACCGACGCCAATTTCCAGGGTCAGGATTTTCCCGATGTTGCTGGGCGCAAAGATCAGGGGCAGAGCGGGCCGAGGAAGCGCGGCGCCCGGCGGCGGGGGCGCAAAGACGCCGCTGCGGAGTATAGACACCATGAAGTAGGCGTAGAAGCCGACGCCAAGGATCACGGAAGGCCCGATCAGGGCTAGAGTAGCGGTGATCCAGATGCCGGTGTGGGCCATGAGAAGCTGCCAGGACTCGGTGATCCAGCCGAAGTTCACCCGATTTACCGGCGGCGCATAGGCGCCCTGATAGCCACCGGCTTGATATTCTCCGCTCGTCGGGACGCTCATGCCATCTTCCCCTTCCCTCACAATGGCTACTGGAAGGCTGTTCGGCGCGAGGGACGGGGATTCCTGCAAGCCTGGAAGACGTGGGCAGAAGAGACGGCGTGCCTGTCATCGTCGAAAACACGCATAATCCCCACAAGCATTTCCAAATCCCCACAAGCATTTCCAAACATTCTTGATGCTGGTAGGCCAGCCGCTCCGTCTGCGATAGTACCCGGCCTCAGCGGCTACGGCTTTATAACACAGGCACGAGAGGGGAAAAACCATGAGAAAGCCTACTAGCCCAGCGCCGGAATGGCACAAGCCTCTCTTCAGCCTGACTTGCCGGTCAGAGAAGTAAGACGCACAGGAAAGGTAGAATAAAAGGTAGTGGCACAGTGCCGACAGTTTTTCCAGTATCTGATGTTGTAACTGTGGAGTGAGCGCTGGTAACGCCTTCACGTTTACCTGTCTATGAAGGCATTCGCGGTGCCTTACGGCAGGCTCAAAGCTGTCGGCACTGTACCACTACCAAGTTTTTGAAGTATTTCTTTCCCCAGAGGAACCACGGCCAGAGGCTTTGTGGCCAGATGCATCAAGGCGGATCGCCCACGCGCGGATCGTATAACGCAGACAGCACGGCCATACGCTCAAGTTCCGGCATCCGCAGTAGCCGCGCCCTTCCCACCGTCGTATGCCATGGAAGCCAATCCTTGACGTTTTCTCGAAAAGAGTGCCGATGCATGACGACACACATCGGCCGAAACAACCTGGCAGAAACAGTGAGGGGCAATGGCTTGACTGTCGACAGCCTCCTCTACTTGTCCTGCAACGCCGCCACGCCTGGCAGCTCTTTCCCTTCCAGGAACTCCAGCGAGGCCCCGCCGCCGGTCGAGATGTGCGTCATCTTGTCGGCGAAGCCCAGCTTCTCCACCGCCGCCGCCGAGTCGCCACCGCCGACGATGGTGATCGCGCTGCTGTCCGCCAGCGCCTGCGCGACGCCGCGCGTCCCCGCCGCGAACTTGTCGAATTCGAAGATGCCCGCCGGACCGTTCCAGATGACAGTCTTCGCGCCCTGCAAGATCGCCGTGATGGCCTTGACCGTCGTCGGGCCGATGTCCGCGCCCTCCCAGTCAGCGGGAATCTCCTTGACCGGGACGATCTTGGTTTGCAGGGCGTCCGGGTTGCCATCGAACGGGTTGCCGTCGGTCACCACTACGTCCACGGGCAGCATCAGCTTGAGGCCGGCCTCGTCCTGCACCTTCTTGGCGAACTCCAGGCTGTTCGCATCCAGCAGCGACTTGCCGATCTCCATACCCTGCGCCTTGAAGAAGGTGTAGGCCATGCCGCCGACGATGATCAAGGTATCCACCTTGGGCAGCAGGCTCTCGATGACGGGAATCTTGTCCTTGACCTTCGCCCCACCGAGGATCGCGACGAAGGGGCGGGCCGGGTTCTCGAGCGTGTTCCCCAGATAGTCCAGTTCCTTTTTGAGCAGGAAGCCGGCCACGGCGGGCTTGCCCTGTTCGGTCATCACGCGCGCCACCCCCTCGGTCGAGGCGTGGGCGCGGTGGGCGGCCCCGAAGGCGTCGTTGACATAGACATCGGCCAGGAGCGCCAGCTCGCGGCTCATCTCGGCGTCGTTGGCCTCCTCGCGCGGCGTGTAGCGCAGGTTCTCCAGCATCACCAGAGTCCCTGGCTGCTCGAAGGTCTTGACCACCTGCGGCACCTCGAAGGCATCCCGGTCCAGCAGCTCCACCTTCTGCCCCGTAAGCTGGGCCAGCCGCTCGGCGACCGGCTTCAAGGTGTACTTAGGCGTTGGAACGCCCTTGGGCCGGCCCAGGTGGCTCATCAGGATGACGTGGGCCCCTTTTCCGGTGAGGTACTGGATGGTCGGCAGGGCCGCCCGGATGCGGCGGTCGTCGGTGATCGCGCCCGTCTCATCCTGGGGGACATTGAAATCTACACGCACCAGGACGCGCTTGCCGGCCACATCCACGTCTTCCACGGTCTTCTTGTTGAAACTCATTGGGGTTGTCCTCGCACTGAAAAGTTTAGGAGATAAAACGCTGTCAGTATACCCGCCGCGCAAAAATATTCCGCTGCCCTTGATAATTAGAACACTAACAGTTATAATACTAATTATGCAAGACGCTCCACTACCTGCCGCCCTCTGCACCGCCTTGATGCGTGTCGGGACACGCCTGGCGACCATCTTTGACCAGAGATTCAGCCGGTTCGGGCTGACCCAAGCGCAGTTCCGCGTCCTGCTGGCGATCTCCGAGGCGGGCGAGGAGGGGGTGACGCCTTCGACATTGGCGGACCGCCTGCTGATCGAGCGGGCGACGGTCTCGGTCCTGACGACCCGCCTGGTGGAGCGCGGCTGGCTGGCCCGCCGGCCCGGCGAGAACCGGCGCACATTCCTCCTGGTCCTGACCGAAGCGGGAATGACGAGCCTGCTGGAAGCCTTGCCGCACGCAGTCGCATTGGCGGATGAGACACTGGCAGGCTTCCGCCGGGAGGAACTGCGCGAGACTCTGGCGCTGCTGGGTCAACTGGAAGCACATCTTCGGGAGAAGGAGTGAAGAGATGGCGAAGATTTTTCCGGGGCGGTTCACCGCCGACGCTGGGGAGCCGTTCGTGGTCTTCCTGATCGGGATGCGAATCAACAAGCCGCTGGCCGTCCACAAGTGGCTGCCAACGGCTCTTGCGATGGGGCCGATGCTCCGCGCGCTTACCCAGGACCCAACCAGCGGCTTCCTGCACGGCGAGCCGTTCTTCTACCCCGGCGGGGTCGGCCTGATCCAGTACTGGCGTTCGACCGAGGACCTGGAGCGGTTCGCCCGGTCGCCCCAGGAACCGCACCTGAAGGCATGGCAACGCTTCAACAAGGCCGTCGGCGAGGACGGCAGCGTCGACATCTGGCACGAGACTTACGAGGTGGCGGCGGGCCGCTACGAGGCGATCTACGGCAATATGCCACGCTTCGGCCTGGCC
>JANLUQ010000733.1:0-2854 GCA_031363565.1 Armatimonadota bacterium
GGGTTGAGCCGGTCACGATGAGGTTGATCAGAACCATCACGGCAGCGCCTATTCCGGCTTGGTAATGTACCAGTAGTAGGGCGAGCCGCCTGGGTACTTGGCCGTCGGCTTAAAGCTCGACTTCATGGACTTGACGTGACCATCATACCAAAGCACGTTGCAGGTGTCCGCATGGCGCTTGTCGAAGTCACCGTGGTTACCATTGCCCTGCCACCCGCCGCCGTTGTCCCATTGGACACCGTAGAACTGACCACCAGGGGAGTCCGCCATCCCTGTATACCAGTGGTTGTCCTGTGAGCGTCCGTCCGTCATCATGATCGTCTCTGAGGGGCTGCCCACTGCGGCCAGCGGCGCTCCCTCCCCTCCGTCATTGTTGCCACCGGGTACACAGCCGATGTAGGTCGCGAAGTTCGGCGACATGATCTCATTGTAGGCGTAGTCCGTGCCACACGGCTCCCCGCCGGGACAGCCCGTGAGGCTGATGATGTCGGGGTTGACGGCGACATCATCGGGAGTCGGCAGCCGCTTCCGGGCACCGTCATTGTCGGCGTAGTTGTCGTTGTTCATGTGCGCGGTTTGGTCCGGGCAGGTGAAGACTTTGTAGCTCCTGACGAAAGGCCAGATCAGCTGTGGGAAATGCACTCTCCGGCCGACGCCGTTGATCTGGGTGACATTAAACGCCCCTGAGTATTTCTCATCAGCGTCCTGCGAATACTGTGTCTCGGCCAGCCCTAACTGTTTGAGGTTGGACGAGCAGGAAGCGCGGCGCGCGTTCTCCCGAACTTTCTGGAAGACGGGGAAGAGAATGGACGCCAGAATCGCGATAATGGCGATGACGACGAGAAGCTCGATCAGCGTGAAGCCACGCTTAGAACCTCGATTTGGTGTGAACATTGGGCACTCCTTGTGCACGATTTGTAGTCTCAGACACGGGCAGATTTTACTTTGATGGATTTGGCGACCCACCCTTGCCGGCGGGCGGGATGCCAGGCTTGGACAGATCTTGGCCGTCCGGCCCGGTTCGGGCACCATTGACGAACTTCCAGCCGATGATGCCGAAGAGTAGTACGGCGACGACGATGACGGCGACGATGATCATCGGGTTTAGTGGTTTGTTACCCATTTATTTCCTCCTTTCTTGGGAGTATGAAATTCTTGAATCCAAGTCAGCGCGGACGCGAAATCTTTAAGACGCCGGCCCAAGGGTCGTCCCCCGGTTGAACGTCGCGGGCATCACGCGCTCGATCGGGGGTGGTGACTGATGGCTGATGAGCCAGTGCAGCGTCTCCACTGCCGCCTCACCCATCGCATCCAGATCCACCTCGACGGAGGCCAGGGCGTGACTTGTCTTGGCCGGCCAGGGCAGCCCGTCATAGCCGACCAGCGACAGCTGCTCCGGGACGGCGATACCCAGCGCCGCGCATTGCTCCAGCATCACATAGCCGAGGTGGTCATGCCAGCAGAAGAGGGCGGTCGGCGGGGATGGCCCATCCATCAAGGACCGCAATGCCGCTGCGCACTCTAGAGGCCGCTTGCCTTCTACCGGCAGCACCCATGCTTCGGGCAGATGCACCCCCGCTTCGGCGAGCCGCGCCCTCAGTAGAGCGACCCGTTTGTGCGCGTCCGGGTGTGGCCCACACATGGTGAGAGCGGCGACCCGGCGGTGTCCAAGCGCCACGAGATTTTGCGCGATCTGGCGCGTCCCCCCATCGACGTCGCCCGTCACCGATGACAGCGCACCGGCCTCATCCACCCCACTCATCAGCACGATCGGCAAGCTCGACTTGCGGAGGTACGGCAGCAGTGGGTCGCCGACTTGTGGCGCGAAGAAGAGCAGGCCGTCACTGCGCCCGCCGTTCAGGGCGCGGTACGTTTCCGCCTCGGAGCGGCGGAAGTCACAGGAGACGAGGATGTCATAGCCCAGCCTGCCCCCAGCCCGCTCGACAGCGGCGAGGAGGCCGTCCATATAGGCATCGCGCCAATCCCGGTTCCGGAACCCGTTGAAGAACGACAGGACGTGCGTATGGCCCTGCTGGAGCGAGTGGGCCGTCAGGTTGGGCGCGAAATCCATCTCGGCGGCGGCGGCGAGGACACGCGTGGCCGCGTCCTTGGAGATGCGTCGCTCCTTCGTCTTACCGGCCAGCACGGCGGAGACCGTACTGGCGTGGACGCCGGACTTGCGGGCGATGTCGCTCATCGTCACGCGCCGACTTGTTTTACTCAGACTGTTCAAAGGCTATTTCATGGCCGCTGCACAAACGCTTGTGCAACGATAATCAATTGTAACACGCCTTCGCACAATTGTCAACATTATTTTTCTTGGATTTCACGGGCCATCGCTGGGCTTGACTTCTTTCGGGAACGTGATACAATGGGGCATCATGAAACGTTCCACCCGCCTCACTCACACTTTTGCCGCTGCGCCGCTGCTGACGGCGGGCGCTGCACGCGCCCAGGCTGCCCATCCCGACCCTCGGACAGTTAATGGGCCGTTCCTGCCAGCCTGGAACTCGCTGAGGGGGTGCTGCCTCTGGGCACTTTCGAGTTCAAGAAGGCTGGGCGGCAGACGGTGGCTGTCCACCCGCACGATGCCGAGACCTGGAAGCCGATCAGCCTGGCGAATGTCACGCTGACGCCCGCCAAGTGAGTACCCAGGGCTGAACCCCTGGGCTTCGACAAAGCAACTCCCCGCCTGCGCGGGCATAAAAGAGAACTGTAGGGGCGCTGCTTGCCGCGCCCTGTTCTTCGCACACACAGGTTCTTCGCACACGCAGGTTCTTCGCACACGCAGGTTCTTCGCACACGCAGGTTCTTCGCACACGCAGGTTCTTCGCCCGCGCAGGCGGGGGCTTGC
>JANLUQ010000015.1:0-7926 GCA_031363565.1 Armatimonadota bacterium
CGTGCAGCAGGGGAGGCGCACGATGTGGGCGGCATCATGCGGATCATCTCGGACAAATACCATGACCCAAACGTCCCCAGTCCCGTTCAGCTCCGGTTCCTGCTGAACAGAGTCAAGGGAAATGAGGCGGTGCAGGTCACACTGTCCATTCCAGTCGTCAGCGTGCAGGGCGACATGGCGACTTCCACAAACCACCTCCGCATTGCGACGGCTACAGACGACAGGGTCGTCTATGACCATGATGTGACGATCCAATGGGCGCGCGAGGACGGGAACCGGCTGGGCGTGATCCCGACGAAGGTCTGGCGGGTCGTAAGCGCCGATTACGGGAGTTTCTTCGCGGAGTAGCGTGTTAATGCTTTGACGGAAGCAAGAAAGGCGACTCCCATGCCCCTCAACAGCCGAGCCGTGATGCTGGCACTGGCCAAAAACGACACGATTAAGCGAACCCTGGTTCGGAACGGGGTGTCTAAAGGCATCGTCCAGCGCTTCGTCGCGGGCGAGACGCTGGAGGACGCGCTGAACACGGCGCGTCGGCTTCAGGAGAAGAAGATCGGCACGGCTTTTGACTTCTTGGGCGAGAATGTCGCCACGGAGCAAGAGGCTTGTGTGGCGACGGATGCCTACATCCGGGTCCTGGATGCCGTCGCCAAGTCGGGCTTGCCCTCCCCCTATATCAGCATCAAGCTGACCGCACTGGGCCTGGACCTGAGCGACGCGATGGCCGCCCAAAATCTGTTCCGCATCCTGGAAGCGGCGCGGGTGCACCAGGACGCCTTCGTCCGCGTAGACATGGAAGGCTCGGCCTATACGCAGCGGACCCTGGACATCGTGCGGGCCGCGCGCCGAGAATACGGGAACGTCGGGACCGTGCTGCAATCCTCTCTGCGGCGCACGGACGCCGATCTGGAACTGCTTATCACCGAGGGCATCTCGGTCCGCCTGGTCAAAGGCGCCTATGCCGAGTCGCCCGCCACGGCCTTCTCGGACAAGGCGGACGTGGATACGGCCTATGTGCGCCAGATGAAGGCACTGCTGCTGCACGGGAAGCACCCCGCTATCGCGTCGCAGGACGAGGCCATTCTGCATGAGGCCAAGCGCTTCGTGCGGGAGAACGGCGTGGAGAACGACCGCTATGAGTTCCAGATGCTGCTGGGCATCCGGCGCGACTTGCAGGAGACCTTGGCCCAGGAAGGCTACCATGTCCGCGCTTATGTCCCCTTCGGCGCATCCTGGTATCCCTACTTCATGCGCCGACTGGCCGAGCGGCCTGCCAACGTCGCCTTCATCCTGCGAAACTTGCTAAGATAGGACTGGAAAGGAGGGCGCGGTAAATCGCGCCCCTACGCTTATGACCTCGGACTATGTGGACAACTGGGACGAGCTGCCACCCGCCGTGCAGGATGCGCTTTTACCGATCATCGCCCGCTTCGATGAGGCGGCGGACCTGCTGTTCGACCGACGCTTGAATCTGTCGTTCGAGGCCGCCGTCAAGGATCTATCCATTCCGGGCGTCGTCGCGCTGACGGAGGGCCTGCGCGCGCTGCGCGACTTGCTCCAGGAGCGGGTGACGGTGGAGGATGCCGCAGAGGGGAGGCTGTTGTTTGACAGCGACTTGCCTCTGACAGCCTATGGATTGCCCCTCTATACCCCGCCGGTGTATCTCTCGCAGCTCGCGCAGTACATGGATGGTCAGAACGTGCGCGTCTGGAAGGAGTCGACCGCCGTTGAGGTCGTGGATGCCCTTTTAGTCATGGCGCGGTACATTCGCCCCGACATCGATACGGCGCGGACACTGACCGCCGGCCTGCATGACATGGTTTACTTGTATCCAAACGCGGTGTGGAGGGTGGAAGAGGCGTCGGAAGATGGTGCGTATTCGAATGCCATGGAGATTTCGAAGACGGCGCTGCGATTGGTGCAAAAGCAATAGCGAAAGAGGCCACACAAGACAACGAGGGCAGGGTTTCCCCCGCCCTCGTTGTCCTATTGCCTAGAGAAGTTACCGCCCGCGTCGAGCCGGACCGCGCCGGCCACCCGACATCGCGCCGCCGTCCCAGCCGCCGCCGTAGGTGCGGCCGCTGCCCTGGCTCCGACGCACCTGCTGGCGCGCGCCCTGGCGGTTCTCGTTCGGGTCCACCGGGTTCGGATCGAGCCGCTGGCCGACTAGCTTCTCGATGGCCCGGAGCTGGGGCGTGTCGCCGTGCGTCACGAACGTCAGCGCCTTGCCCGAGCGGCCCGCCCGGCCCGTCCGGCCGATGCGGTGGATGTTGTCCTCGGCATTGACAGGAACATCGTAGTTGATAACGTGCGTGATGTGCGGAACATCAATGCCGCGCGCGGCGACATCGGTGGCGACCAGCACGTCGATCCGCTTGCCCCGGAACTGAGCCAGGACGCGCTCACGCTGGTTCTGCGAGATATCGCCGTGGATGCAGCCCGAGCGCAGGCCGGCCTGCAGCAGAACCTTGTCCAGCCGATCCGCGCCGTGACGGGTACGGGCGAAGACGAGGGCGCCGCCGCCGCCTTCGCGGGCTTCATGCAGCAGCGTCAGCAGCAGGTCGCTCTTCTCGGAAGCGGTGACGCGGTGTACGATCTGCTCGATCTCGGCGACCACAGTGGAGCGCGGCCCGGCGTTGATGATGACCGGGTCGTTGAGGTAGGCACGGGCCAGGACCTCGACATCGCCGTCCATGGTGGCGGAGAACAGCATAGTCTGGCGGGCTTGGCGGGTCAGGTGCTTGGCGATCCTTTGAACCTGGGGCAGAAAGCCCATGTCCAGCATCCGGTCGGCCTCATCCAGAACGAACATTTCAATTTCGGAAAGGTCAACGCAGCCCTGCTCCAAGTGGTCGAACAGGCGGCCCGGCGTGGCGACGATGATGTCAACCCCACGCCGCAGCTTCGCGACCTGCTGCCCCATGCCCGCGCCGCCGTAGATGGCGGTCCCGCGCAGGCCGGTGCCTTTGCCATAGAGCGCGAACTGCGTCTCGACCTGTACGGCCAATTCGCGGGTCGGGACGAGGATCAGGGCGCGCGGGGCGCGTCCGTCGCTGTGCTGGAGCTTGTTGAGGATGGGCAGGGCGAAGACGGCGGTCTTGCCGCCGCCGGTCTGCGCGCAGGCGATCAGGTCACGCCCGGCCAGGGCTTCCGGCAGGGCCAGCGCCTGGATTTCGGTAGGGGTCGTATGGCCGGCGGCGTCCAGATTCTTCTGGATGGCGTCGCGCAGGCCGAGTTCGGTGAATGTCTGCAAGTGTTTCTTCCTTTTCTTCCTCCGGGTTCGTGGAGGGATGCCGCCCGTCTGTTTTGATCACGATTGATCGGTCACAGGCGGCGCATTCCAAGTTTCCACTCACGCGCAGAGGTCATCCAGGAAGTTCAGGCAAAAGGTCTGCGGAGAACTTGGCGGACATCGGCACTTTCTCGATAAGTACGCGGGGACAGAGAAGGTCTTTTGGTCATGTATGACAAGACCAGTGGGGGCGCAAAAGAACGAGAACAAGCGGAACCATTGAAACTGTTGATCCTATAATACCACATATTTTATATAAACTGAACATCAGGTAGATTTGAGGAGGAACTTCTTTAGTGCAGCGTGAAAAATCACCGATAAAGAAGCGGCAGCGGAGGCGGTGTGATGGACGAAGATATGGCAGACATCTACGAAGACGCGCGGCTCTATGACGCGCTGGGCGCGGGGCATTTCAGCGGCAGCGACCGCACCTACTGGCATCAGCAGTGTGCCCGATACGGCGGCCCGATCCTGGAACTGGCCTGCGGCAGCGGGCGGCTGACGGTTCCGCTGGCCGAGGAGGGTGTAGACATCGAAGGCTTGGACATCTCACCCACGATGCTCGCCCTGCTGACGCGCAGCCCCAGCGCCCGCTTCCCAGCAGGTAAGTTCCTGCACCCAGATACGGGCGAGCCGGTCGTCGTGACCGAGACTGCTGCCTATGATGCGGCTACGCAGATCAACCAAATCCGCTGGTTCTGGCGCTTCGCAGACGGGCATGAAACAGTATCCGACCTGCCGATGTGGGTATACTGCCCCCAGGAGCTCGATGCCCTGCTGTCCTGCGCTGGATTCATTATCGAGGAGAAGTACGGCGGCTATGATCTGTCGCCATTCACAAGCGCGTCTCAGAAACAGTTGATCATAGTCCGACCCGTGTAAACAGCACGCCCCGTGTAAAAGGAAACCCCGTTTGCTCATTGAAGGCACCGTCTTCCGCACCCACAGCGGCAACTACTACGTCCAGACCGACGCGGACGGCGTTCTTGCCTGCAAGCTGCGCGGGAACCTGAAGAAAGAACTGGTCTACTTCACCTCGGGGAGCAACCCCCGCCGGGTGGACCATGCCAAAAAGCGCCGCTCGACGGACCCGCTGACTGTCGGCGACCGCGTCAAGGTGGACGCCGACCTCGCCCTCATCGTCGAGACCCTACCGCGCCACTCGGAGCTTTCCCGCGACTCGCCCTCGGGCCGGGGCCAGCACACCCTGGTCGCGAATCTCGACCAAGCCTTTCTCTTTATCGCCGCCGCCTCCCCGCCGCCCAACTTCTGGCTGCTCGACCGATTCCTCGTGCTGGCCGAGGCCGCCGACATCCCGCCGCGCCTGATCATCAACAAAATAGACCAGTTGACCGACGCGGACCGGCCCCACATCGAGGCGCAGGTGGAGGTCTACGAGAAGGCCGGCTACCCCATCTTTTGGGTCAGCGCCAAAACAGGAGAGGGAGTAGATGCCATCCGGGCGGCTATGGCCGGGCGCATCTCCGCCGTGGCGGGTCCGTCGGGGGTGGGCAAGAGCAGCCTGCTGAACACCATTCAGCCGGGCCTCCAGCTCAAGACGGGGGATATAGACAATGCCATGCTCAGTGGCCGCCATACGACCACGACCGCCGAGCTGCTGCCGCTGGACGGCGGGGGCTGGGTGGCGGATACGCCAGGCCTGCGCCAAGTGGACTTCTGGGAGGTGGAGAAGGGGGAGATCCAGTACTGCTACCCGGAGTTCAAGCCGTACCTCGGCGAGTGCCGCTTCGCCGGCTGCCGCCACCACACCGAATTGAGCTGCGCCGTCCGCGCCGCCGTGGAAGAAGGCGCGATAGACCGCCGCCGCTACGAGAGCTATTTGGAGATGACATGAGCAGAAGCCACGGCCTTTAGCCCATGGCCTCATGGCCTCCATGTAAGAGGCATACGTCAGATGCGGCGCGAAGCTAGCGCGCATTGGCGGAGCGTGTCCGCCACCAGGAAATCAGGTTGGGCAGGAAGGTCACTACAATTCCTATCCAGAAAAGTGCATCATTGTGCGGCGTATTCAGTGTTCCGTGACGCTGGAATGGCAGCAGGACTAGCCAAACAGCAGAAGCGGTAATTAGGAAAATGTTGAACACAAAGTCGAAAGTCAGCATGATTTGCTCTCTGTATTCTCGGCTCTGCACAGCACCAACCTGAAGGAAACTGGAGTACGCTCAAAGTCGCACTGTCATAGCAGGGTGAACACGGCTTTGGTATACCACGGGGCATCAAGGACGCCAATTTCGGACCATGCCATGAATGGCACGGCTATTGAGCCTTCGGCTATAAACCCCCACTGCGCGAGGCTAAGACTTCTTGTTCCGAGTGCCGCGAAGCGGTGCTTCTTGGCGCCCTCGCTGCCTAGTCGTGCCGTTCATGGCATAGTCTGGCTCGTTTGACAGTCGGCCTTTTGCCTACCACTCCCACTCCTTAGATTCCCATCGCGTCGGCGTCAGGCTCAAAGCGGCCGCGTCAAGCAGTCGGTCCTCGCCCGAGGCGGCCATTCGCTGGTACTGCTCCTCCCAACCCTGACGCGGCAGACGCACGGGGCGCAGAGCCAGTAGAAATTTCAAGATGCGGATGCCGTGTGAATTGCCTCTCTTGACGAGTAGCGTTTTGATAACTGTCATCATGTGCTTCTCCGGTTATCGCCCACCGAGTTGAGATGACCACAGTGTAGCAACATTTATGAAGGAGCGTCAAGCAGGCACCATCTGAGGCGCGGGCATCGGGTAGAATAGGCATGCCCCATACTTCAGTCCGGGGAGAAAGACGTGAGACATGAAGGCAAGTTTTTACCTGGTGCTGGAGCAGCCGGTCGCCGGCTTCGAGAGTTCCGATGCCCCCGGAACGGCCTTGGCGCGCGTCGTCGAGGCGCACCCCACCCTCGCGGCGCTGACGGACTTCGTCAGTGTGGACCCCACGCAGATCGCCCTCGCGGTGGGGATGGTGTACCCGTATGAAGAAGACGGCGCGGAGGACCTTCAGGACATAGACTTTGGCCCGCCGGAATGGTACGAGCCTGCCCTGGGACTGGTAGTGGTCCGCCGCGCCCTGGATGCCGTTCGGGCCGAGCCGGGCAGCATCGCCGCCGCCATCTACGATCCGGGCCTGCGACCCGAGGACGTCATCGCCGATCTGGAGGCGATCGAGCGGGTGTTGCTTTTAGCCCAGCAGCACGAGACGCGCTTCCACTTCATGCAGGGTTAAAACGCGGCTCCCGTCTTCTCCGTCTGCGGCGTCTTCTGTGCCGCCTTCCCATACTGCACATACCAGGGGACATTGATCACAACGATGCGTGGGTCCCCCAGCAGAAGCAGGTTCGCCTTCAGGGCCGTGGCTCGGTGATTGTGCAGCAGCCAGTCCCACCACCGCGTCTCCACAAGCTCCGGGATAATCACCGCGATCAGCCGGTCTGGGTACTGCCCCTTGAGCTGCTTCAGGTAGGTCGTGAGCGGCCCGGAGACCTTCCGGTATGGCGACGACAGCACCTCCAGGTGGGGCGTGGGCAGTCCCGCCGCCTGGGCAGGCTTGTCCACCTGCTCCGCCCACTGTTCCCGCAGCTCCTGCGCCTTCTTTTCGCCTTCCTCGTCCCTGCCGTTCACATCGGGCAGTTTGACGTAGACCGCGAAGACGTCCGGCGACAAACGCAGGCCGAAGCGCAGGGCGCGCTCCGAGACGATGTTCCACTCCCCCAAAGGCACCACGGCCACCGGCGGGTCGTTGTGGCTCAGGTCCAGCGGGCGCGGATGCCCGATCTGTTCGGCCACCGCGTCATAGTGGCGGCGTACGCCGAAGAAGAGCGCCATCAGGCCCGCCAAGATGGGGACAGTGATCCACGCCCCCGCCGTAAACTTGGCGACCAGGATGACGCCCAGAGCCAGCGCCGTGCAGACCGCCCCCAACCCATTGATGAACAACGCGCCCCCCACTCCGGCCTTGTTCTTAGCCTCCCCGCCCTGTTTGTCCCTGCCCTGCTTGCGCCAGTGCATGACCATCCCCACCTGCGAGAGCGTGAACGCCAGGAACGCGCCGACGGCATTGAGCGGGATCAGCTTGTCTGTGATGCCCTTGAACGCCACCAGCAGGACGACGCACAGGCCCGTCAGGAACAAGATGCCCACCGTGTAGACCAGCCGCCGCCCCAGCAGTGCAAAGACGTGGGGCAGGTAGCTGTCCAGAGCGACCAGCCGGCACAGGCGCGGGAAGCCTGCGTAACTAGTATTTGCCGACAGCACCAGCACAGCCAGCACGCTGCCCAGGGTGACGTAGTAGAGGATGCCCTTGCCGACGATGGCGCCCAGCAGCAGCGAGATCACGCTCTGGTAGTCGGGCTTGGCCTCGTCCATGGCCGCGATGCCGTAGGCGCGGCAGAGGGTGGCGATGCCCGCCAGCAGGGCGAGCAGGATGACCACGATGACGGTGAGGGTCCGCTGGGCGTTCTTGACCACGGGGTCGGCGAAGATGGTGACGCCGTTGGAGACCGCCTCGACGCCGGTCATGGCCGTGCAGCCGGAGGCGAAGGCGCGCAGCAGCAGCCACAAGCTGACAGCCTCCACGGCCCTGGGGACGGCCGGCGGGGCGAGGACTGGATGCGGGTGGCCGCCATGGATCAGGGCCTGGGC
>JANLUQ010000036.1:0-7392 GCA_031363565.1 Armatimonadota bacterium
GCGACCGGAAGATTAAGACAAGAACTCTCTCCCGCCCGCAGGGCGGTTGGCGCCTCGCCCCCCAGGCCTGCCGTTTACGGCGGGTCGTTATACGGCGGGTCGTTATACGGCGGGTCGTTATACGGCGGGTCGTTATACGGCGGGTCGCAGCCCGTGCGTGACATCAGTTGCTTAACATGAAGGGGAGACGCAACGCTGCGCTGGGAACTTGCTCCCACCCCCGCGCTTCGCGCGACCCCTGCCAACGCAAGCGGGAGAGGGTGGCACACTTGTGCGCCGGGTGGGGGCTTTCTTACGCCCTCTCCACCCGCACCGCGCAGACCTTGAACTCGGGCATCTTTGAGGTCGGGTCCAGGACGGGGTTTGTCAGCCGGTTGGCGCATGAATCCCCGCCCCAGTGGAAAGGGACAAACAAGGTATCCTGCCGGATATGGGGCGTCAACCGCGCCTGGACATGGATCGCGCCGCGCCGCGTGGTCAGGGCCACCCGGTCGCCGTCCTCGATGCCGAAGCGGCGGGCCAGCGCGGGGTGGATCTCGACGAATGCCTCCGGCGAGATGCGCCCCAGCGCTTCGACGCGCCGGGTCTGCGTCCCGCTCTGGTACTGCGCCATGACGCGGCCCGTGGTCAGGTACAGCGGGTACTCGTCATCCGGCTCCTCCGCCGCGCTGCGGTGGTGGACTGGGTGGAAACGCGCTCGCCCGTCCGGGTGCGCGAACGCCTCCTGGAACAGCCGGGGCGTGCCGGGGTGGTCTGTGGAAGGACAGGGCCAGAAGACCCCGTTCTCCGCGTCAATGCGGTCATAGGTGATGCCCGAATAGTCGGCGATGCCGCCTGCGCTGGCCCGGCGCAGCTCCTCGAATATCTCGGCGGGTTCATCCGTCGGGAAGTACCGGCCCGCGCCCAGCCGCGCGGCCAGGGCCGAAACGATCTGGGCATCGGTCCCGACGCCTTCTGGACGCGGCGCGGCCTGCTTGCGGTGAATGACGCGGCCCTCGAGATTGGTCATCGTGCCGCCCTCCTCCGCCCACTGCGCGATGGGCAGCACGACATCGGCCATCTGCGCGGTCTCAGACACGAAGATGTCCGAGACGCACAGGAAGTCCAAAGCGCGCAGCCGCTGCTCGACATGCAGGGCGCGCGGGGCCGAGACGACGAGGTTCGAGGCCATCACCAGCAGGGCGCGGATGCCGCCGTCCTGCCCCAGACCGTCCAGCATCTCATAAGCCGACCGGCCCGGCCCCGGCAGGCTGTCCGGGTCCACGCCCCAGATGCCTGCCACATGGGCGCGGTGCTCGGGGTCGTCTATCTTGCGGTAGCCCGGAAGCTGGTCCGCCTTTTGCCCGTGCTCGCGCCCGCCCTGCCCGTTGCCCTGGCCGGTGATGCACCCGTAACCGCAGTGTGGCCGGCCGGCTTTGCCTAGGGCCAAGGCGAGGTTGATAAAAGCCAGCGTGTTATCCACGCCCTTCGACTGCTGCCCCGTGCCCCGTGCGGTCAGCACCATGCCCGTCGCGGCTTCGCCCAAGAGATGCGCCGCCTTGACGATCTGGGCGGTCGGGACGCCGGTGATGCGCTCCACCCGGTCCGGCCAGAAGGAGGTGATGATGCGCCGGACGCCCTCCCAGCCGGTCGTCCGCGACGAGATAAAATCATGGTCCAGCAGCCCGTCGGCAGCGGCGACATGCAGCAGGCCGTTCGCCAGGGCCGTGTCCGTGCCGGGCGTGAGCTGGAGATGCAGCGTCGCCAGCTCCGCCGTGGCCG
Organism: Armatimonadota bacterium; assembly: GCA_031363565.1. Lineage (GTDB taxonomy): Bacteria > Armatimonadota > Armatimonadia > Armatimonadales > Capsulimonadaceae > JANXMY01. The sequence goes on from JANLUQ010000036.1 coordinate 1,762, forward strand.
TCCGGCGCGGGTCGGCGACGATCAAGGCGCCGCCGTTTTCGCGCTGCCTCTCGAAATACTGCATGAGCGGCGGCATGGTCTCGGCTGGGTTGCCCCCAATCAGCAGGACGGCGTCCGCGCCGGGAATGTCTTCCAGCGGGAACGGCAGGCCCCGGTCAATGCCGAAGGCCTTGATTCCCGCCGCCGCCTCGGAGGCCATGCAGAACCGCCCGTTGTAGTCAATGTGCGGCGTCCGCAGGGCGACGCGGGCGAACTTGCCCAGCCAGTACGCTTTCTCGTTGGTCAGCCCGCCGCCGCCAAAGACGCCGACCGCGTCGCGGCCATAGACGGCCTGCGCGGCCTGGATGCCCGCCGCCACCCGGTCCAAAGCCTCGTCCCAGGTCGCGGGCCGGAGGGGGCCGCCCTTGGAGGCCCGCACGAGCGGCGTCCGCAGCCGGTCCGGGTGCCCGAGCAGGTCCGTCGCCGTCCAGCCCTTTTGGCACAGGCCGCCCTTGTTGGTCGGGAAGTCCGGGCGGGTCTGGACTTGCAGAAGGCCCTGGGCATCCGGCACGAGGTTCATGCCGCACTGCAAAGCGCAGTACGGGCAGTGGGTCGCGGTGGAAGAGTTGGGGGTGACGTCGCTCATAGGGCCTCGTGCTCCTCCAAAATGCCGACATCCACGACCACCGTTCCGGGCAGCCCGCGCGGCGCGGCCAGCCCGACCTCAATGCGCGACTTGGCCGGGTGCGATTCGATGATGGAGAGCGGCACATGGAAGTCGGCCTTGGGTCCGACCGGAAAGTAGCGGATGGGCTTGCCGTTGACCGAGAGCGCGAAATACACGAGGTCGTCGGACAGGTTGCCGGCCCGAAAGTAGATCACCTCCGCTTTGCTGCCCGCTGGCACATGGTAGCATAGGGAATCGCTGAGTGGGCCGAGGTCGAAAAACCCGCGCCCCATGAAGGGGAAGACCCCCTGTAAAAAGCGCGGCGTGGCCTGCCCCAGCCGCATCAGCCGCTGCTGGCGCGTCTCGGTCGTCATGGTCGAGGTGTCCGTATCAAGGAATGGGTCAGAATAGCTCATCGCCGACAGTCGCTTTCTTCCAAAAGGATTTAAAGAAGGCGGCGTCGCCGGGAGGAGCCACCGGGCAGTGTGGCGAACCATCGGTAAGGAACGTGAGGGGGAGGAGCCGCCGCATCAGTGCGTTCGGCTTGACAACTTTAGAATACCAGGCCAATGTTTCGGCAGTGTTTCGGCTGGCCGCTGGGGGAGAGAAATTTTGCAGATGACGGCAGCTTCACCGAGGACGACAACCTCACCGATGACTGCGGCGATCCTGGCCGGGGGTGAGAGCCGGCGTATGGGGACGGATAAGGCCGCGCTCTTGTTCGGCGGTGTCTCGCTGCTGGAACGGGCCGCCCGCGCCGCTCTGGCCGCCGGCTTGCCGGTCCTGGTCGCGGGCCGCGACTGCCCCCCCGACTGGCAGACGCCCGCCGTGGACTTCGTCATGGATGCTGTTCCCGGTCGCGGCCCGCTGGGCGGCCTGGAGGCGGCCCTGCGCCGGGCGGGGATGTCCGTCCTCGCCCTCGCCTGCGACATGCCGCTGCTCGGTCCTGATGCTCTGGTCTGGCTGCGGGACCAGGCGGTGACCGGGGCGGGCCTGCACGGCCTCGCCGTCACCCACGAGGGCCGCTGGGAGCCTTTGTTCTCGGTCTACACCCCCCCCTGCCTGCCGCTGATTGAGTCGCGCCTGGCCGAAGGCCGCCGGTCGCTGCATGGACTGATCGAGGCCGGACAGTTCGCCGCGATAGAGGCTCCGGGCTGGGTGACGGCGCAGCTCGTCAACGTCAACACGCCCGAAGACCTGGCGCGGCTCTAAAGTCCCGCGCCTCCGACGACCAGCGCCAGGAGAGGGTGCTGGAAAAGCCGCTTGAAAGGTTCACCCACGCGTGTGCCTCTTCCGCCCACAGGGCGGTCGGCGTCTGCGCCCCCCAGACCTGCCGTTCACGGCGGGGCGTTCACGGCCCTGCGCTCACGGCGGGGCGTTCACGGCCCTGCGCTCACGGCGGGGCGTTCACGGCCCTGCGCTCACGGCGGGGCGTTCACGGCCCTGCGCTCACGGCGGGGCGTTCACGGCGGGGCGTTCACGGCGGAGCCAAAGCCCGTGTGTAACATCTGTTAATTAGTCGGCAGCTTGCCTCTCCCCAGCGCCAAGCAAGGCCGCTCCACCAGATGCCAGCTCACGACCGCGCAGAGCAGGGTCAGGGGAAATGCCGCCGCAAGCAGCCGGAAGGGGGTCAGGTGTGCCTCGAAGTGCAGGATCAGAAGCTGCTGAATGGGAAAAGCGTATAGGTACATCCCATAGGAAAAGTCGCCGTAGCGGGCGAAGCGCTGGAGCCTGATCCACGGCTGGAACGCGAAGAAGAACAGGGCGTAGGAGCCGAAGACCGGCAGGGCGGCATTGAACCACTCGGGCCGCTGCCCAGCCAGCAGCAGCAGCAGCAGCAGGGCCAGGCCGAACAGCGCGGGCGAGGCGGGGATGCGGTCCCGGTACAGGTAGAATATCATCCCGGAGAGGAAGCAGGCCAGGAGGCGAAGCCATGCGGCCGGGTTCCCGACCCAGGGGATCTCACGGTCCGGGGCGACGGCGAGGTGGGCCGCCTGGGACACGGCGAAGAGGGCATAAAGCAGCAGGAACATCGCCCCGACCCAGGGCAGACGCTCGCGCCGGAACAGGCCGAGCGCGCCGAACGCGGCAACCAGCAGGTACATCTCGAACTCATAGCGCAGCGTCCAGAACGAACCATTGATCACGCCCTGGAAGGGCAGGTGCGTAAAGACATGGGCCATGTCCGATCCCACGACGTCGGCAGGCAGCAGGAACAAGTACAGGGCGAACTTGAGGAACCGGAAGTGGCGCCAATACGTCGCCGCCGAATCTGCTCCTAACGGTCCGGCGACGAACGCGCAGGCGGCCGAAGCCAGAAAAAAACCGGGGTAGATCCGCCCCGCGCGCTTCCGTAGAAACGACCAGACGCCCGCGCTCCGCTGCCAGCTCATCGTCACCAAGAATCCGCTGATGACGAAAAAGAAATCAACGCTGCCCCCGCCTCCCAGCGTCGCCGCTCGTTCCACGGTTCCCCCCCGCCCCGGCTCGTCCCCCGGCAGCAGCCCGAAGCAGTGATAGAACAGCACCAGCGAGGCGAACAGGAACCGCAGGAAGTCAAAGTTGTTCCGGCGGCCTTCGGCGGCGGAGGCGAACGTGGCGCTGGAAAGTTGGAGCGGTCCCATGCCCTACAGTAGCATGGTGCCCCGCCCGCTGTCAACCTGCCCGCCATCAACCTGCCTGCTGGCAGGATCTGTGGGAGACAGGGTATACTCCCTGCATGAATGTCCGTATTTTCCTGCCGCTCGCTGCCCTCGGCCTCCTGACATCCGTTCCTGCCCTTGCGGCCCCCGCCGCGCCGTCCTCCTACCACCTGATTCAGAAGATGGTGCTGGGCGGGGAGGGAGGCTGGGACTATCTCACGGTTGACCCCGATGCCCGGCGACTCTATATCAGCCGGGGAACACATGTCATGGTGCTCGATGCCGACACCTACAAGGTCATCGGCGACATCCCGGACACCAAAGGAGTGCATGGCATCGCCCTGGCACCCAAACTCGGGCGCGGCTTCACCTCCAATGGTCAAAGCAACACAGTCACGATCTTCGACCTGAAGACTTTGAAAGCCATCGGGACCGCCCCGACCGGCGACCGGCCCGACGCCATCCTCTACGACCCGGCCACGCGGCGCGTGTTCACCTTCAACGGGGGAGGAAACAGCGCGACGGCGATCAATGCGGTCACGGGGAAAGTGCTCGGGACGATCCCCCTGGGAGGACGGCCCGAATTCGCGGCGGCGGACGGCGTAGGAATGATCTACGACAACATCGAGGACAAGGGCCAGATCGTCGCCATTGATGCCAAAACCCTGGCGATCAAGCACCGGTGGTCGCTGGCCCCGCTGGAGTCGCCGTCCGGCCTGGCGATGGACACGAAAAGCCGCCGCCTGTTTGCCGTTTGCGACGGCCGGAAGATGGCCGCCGTCAGCGCCGACACGGGCCGCGTCGTCGCCTCGCCCGCTATCGGAGACGGCCCGGACGCCGCCGCCTTCGACCCTGGCGCGCGCCTGGCCTTCAGCTCGAACGGCGAGGACGGGACGCTGACCGTTCTCCGCGAGGCCTCGCCGGACTCCTACCGCCCAGTGCAGACCGTGCCGACCCAGGCTGGGGCGCGGACGATGGCGCTGGATACCAAGACGCACCGGGTCTTCCTGGTCACGGCCCAGTCCGGCCCCACGACGCCTGGTGCCCCGCCGTGGCGCCGCGCCTATGTCCCTGGCACATTCACCCTGCTTGTCTTTGGCCCGTGAACTCCGGCCTTCGGCCCGTGAATTCCTGGTGCAAGCCTTGACAAATCCGCCTTTATGTGTTACCCTGCATCGGGGCAGCAGCGTCTGCCCGGAGCGCATCAGTAAACGTAATCAGTCACACCGTTCCCGCCGACCCAATGGAAGGGAGATCCGGTGCGAGGCGGCTGTTGCGAAGGTAAGGAGCACACACGATGCCAGTCGGCAAGATCAAATGGTTCAGCGACGCCAAGGGCTACGGATTTATTGATACGGGTCAGGCCAAGGACCTGTTCGTTCATTTCTCGGCTATCCAGCAGAACGGGTACAAGTCTCTGCGCGAAGGGCAGGAAGTGGAGTACGAAATCTGTGAAGGCCCAAAAGGGCCGCAGGCAGAAAAAGTCGTCCCGCATGTTAGCGAGGTTTAAGCCGATTTAAACCGCTGGGCGGCGTTTTGGCATGGTTCTTGCTTCTGGCACTAGATTAGGGGCGTCGTCTTCGGTCTTCGAGACACAACAGGTCCTGGAAACGTTCTCGGAAAGGAACCCACTACTATGAACCATGTCATCCGTCTACACGTCATTCGTCCACATGTCATCCGTCCACATGTCATCCGTCCGGCAGTCGCGCTGTGGGCTGTCCTTCTGCTTCTCTGCGCCGCCGCCCTCTGCCGACCCGTCTTCGCCCAAAACGTCGCGGGCTTGGCTAACGTGATTGATGCCGGCGCAAAGCTCCACATCACGGTCGCCAACGAGGCCCAGCTCACCGGCGACTACACTGTGGACGCCGACGGCAACATCACTCTGCTTTATATCAATCAGGTCCGGGTACAGGGCCTGACTCCGGTCCAGGCGGCGGCGGTCATCCGTGGCGGTCCGGCGGCCGGCGGCAAGCCCGCCATGGGCCTATCCCAATTCTATGTCACCCCCCAGGTCGTGGTCACCATTATGGACGTCGGTGGGATCAGTGTGGATGTGGCCGGGCTAGTCAGCGCCCCCCGTCATTACACCGTCCGCTCCAATGCCCACCTCGACGATGTTTTGCAGCAGGCCATTCCCGCGCTCAATGCCGATCTCAGCAAGGTCGAGATCACGCGCGGCGACACCAAGGCCAAGGAGATCATTGACTACCGCTCCTACCTGGATAATAAGGTCGCTGCGGGCAATCCGCTGCTCCGCAGCGGCGACGTAATCGTCATCGGCAACCACGATCCGCAGCCGATCACCATCAATGTCCAGGGCCAGGTCATCAAGCCAGGCCG
>JANLUQ010000051.1:0-6520 GCA_031363565.1 Armatimonadota bacterium
CCGCTGGCCGAGATGTTCGGCTATGTCACGAGCCTGCGCTCGATGAGCCAGGGCCGCGCCTCCTCGACCATGGAGCCGTCGCACTATGCCGAGGTGCCGCGCAATGTCGCGGAAGAGCTGATGGCCAAGTCGGCCGGCAAAACCCTGGTCCGCCAGCAGAGCTAACGACCTTTAGGCCCTTCCCGAAAATGGAAGGGCCACATGATAACGTAATTGGAGCAAATCTATGGCAAAAGCGAAGTTTGATCGTACGAAGCCCCACGTCAACATCGGGACGATCGGGCATGTAGACCACGGCAAGACCAGCCTGACGGCGGCCATCACCAATGTGCTCGCCAAGGCCGGCGGGGCCACCGCCCGCTCCTATGCCTCGATCGACGCTGCTCCCGAGGAGCGTGAGCGCGGCATCACCATCAACACCGCCCATGTCGAGTACGAGACCAGCGCGCGCCACTACGCCCATGTGGACTGCCCTGGCCACGCCGACTACATCAAGAACATGATCACCGGCGCGGCCCAGATGGACGGGGCCATCCTGGTGGTTTCGGCAGCCGACGGCCCGATGCCCCAGACCCGCGAGCACATCCTGCTGGCACGTCAGGTGGGGGTGCCTTCCATCGTGGTGTTCCTCAACAAAGCGGACATGGTGGATGACCCGGAGCTGATCGAGCTGGTGGAGCTTGAGGTGCGGGAGCTTTTGTCGAAGTACGAGTTCCCCGGCGACGACTGCCCGATCGTGGTGGGATCTGCGGTGAAGGCCCTGGAAGGGGACCAGTCGGAGATCGGGGAGCCTTCGATCCTGCGGTTGATGGCGGCGGTGGACAGCTTCATCCCGACGCCGGCGCGGGACGTGGACAAGCCATTCCTGATGCCGGTGGAAGACACGATGACGATCACGGGTCGGGGGACGGTTGCGACGGGTCGTGTGGAGCGTGGTGTGCTGAAGGCGGGGGAGCAGATCGAGATCGTTGGCATCCGTGAGTCGACGAAGAACACGGTGGCGACTTCGATGGAGATGTTCCGCAAGACCTTGGACACGGTTCAGGCGGGTGACAACGCGGGGATCCTGCTGCGTGGTGTGGAGCGTAAGGACATCGAGCGTGGTCAGGTTCTGGCGAAGCCGGGTTCGATCAAGCCGCACACGAAGTTCGAGGGTGAGGTTTATATCTTGTCGAAGGAGGAGGGTGGCCGCCACACGCCTTTCTTCAAGGGATATCGTCCTCAGTTCTACTTCCGTACGACGGATGTGACGGGGAACCTGGACTTGCCGGAAGGTGTGGAGATGGTGATGCCTGGGGACAACGTGACAATCGTGGGTGAGTTGATCGCTCCGATCGCGATGGAGGAGGGCCTTCGTTTCGCGATCCGTGAGGGTGGCCACACGGTGGGTGCTGGGGTCGTCACCAAGATCCTCGCCTAAGACTATGCCTGTAGGGGCGTGAGACTGTTCACGCCCCTACTTTTTGTGCTGGGAGTATTTACCTATTATGCGTCGTGATAAAGTCCGTATTCGCCTGCGCGCGTTCGATCATCGAGTGCTTGACCAGAGCGCCGAGAAGATCGTAGACACTGTGAAGCGCACCGGCGCTCGCATCTCCGGTCCGGTCCTGCTGCCGACCGAAAAGAACATCCTGGCGATGCAGCGTAGCACCTTCGTGGATAAAGAATCGTTCGAGCACTTCGAGATGCGGACGCATAAGCGCCTGATCGATATCCTCGATCCTGGTCCGAAGACCATTGATGCCTTGATGCGGTTGGATCTGCCTTCGGGCGTTGACATCGAAATCAAGCTGTAGGACTGCGATCACTCGCACCCTCTTTTTTCAAAATCAAAACCGCGTCACGCAACGAGTTGAACCACACTCGCCAGGTGCGCCGTGGAGGAAACAAATGCCAAGTTCAATCTTGGGAAAGAAGCTGGGCATGACCCAGATCTTCGAGGAAAGCGGTCGCGTGACTCCGGTCACCGTGATCGCTGCCGGTCCCTGTGTCGTTACACAACTAAAAACTATTACTAAAGATGGTTACTCTGCCGTGCAGATCGGGTTTGAGGATGTTAAAGAGCATCGCCTGAATATGCCGCAGAAAGGCCACTTTGCGGCCCACGAGGTCAAGCCGAAGCGGACTTTGCGAGAGATCCCGATTGATGAGGGCGAGACTCTGGCCGAAGGCCACGAGTTCAAGGCCGACATCTTCGCAGCCGGCGACAAAGTCGCCGTCACGGGCATCTCCAAGGGCAAGGGCTTCGCGGGCGTCATGAAGCGCTACGGCTGGCGCGGTAATAAGGCCACGCACGGCGCTTCCACGTCCCACCGCAAGCCGGCCTCCGGCGGCGGCACCGACGCAGCTCACACCTTCAAGGGTTCGGGTAAGCCTGGCCACATGGGCGACGTTCAGGTCACCCAGCAGGGCCTGCGCGTGGTCCGCGTGGATACCGAGAACAACCTGCTGTTGATCAAGGGCGCGATCCCCGGCGCAAACGGCGGGCTGGTCATGATCAAGAAATTCATACGCTAGGAGGAACATAACCCATGCCGGAAACCATTCTCAGAAAAGCAGATGGCAGCAGCGGGGGAAATGTCTCCCTCAGCGAGAAGCTGTTCAGCGCAAAGATCAATCCGGGCCTGATGCACCAGGCCGTCGTCAATGAGGCGACCAACAGCCGCCAGGATACCCGCGACACCAAGACGCGGGCGGAAGTGGCTGGCGGCGGACGCAAGCCGTATCGTCAGAAGGGTACAGGCCGCGCGCGTCAGGGTACCATCTCGGCCCCGCACTATCGCCACGGCGGCATCGTATTTGGGCCGCATCCGCGTGATTTGTCGGCCAAACTGCCCAAGAAGGCCCGCCGCGCCGCGCTGGCCTCCGCGCTTTCGACGAAGGCCACCGATGGTGTGATCCTCGTTCTGGACAGCCTGGAGATGGAGACGCATTCGACCAAGACGGCGGCGGCCCTGCTGAAGACGCTCGGCGTCACCGGCAAAACGCTGCTTGTCCTGCCGGAAACTAACCTGACGATCTACAAGTCGTTCCGCAACATTCCCGGCGTCACCGTCCGGGTCGCCCCCGCCTTTTCGGTGCGGGACGTTTTGGACGCCACCCGGATCGTGATGACCCAGGGCGCACTGGACAAGCTGGATGCCGTTTATGGCACGAAAGCTTCAGTCTCGGAGCAGCCCGCCGAGGAGGCGACCGCTTAACATGAGCGCAACTACAAAGAGTCCGTATCAGATCATCGTTCGGCCCATCGTCACCGAGAAAAGTGTGGACGGCGGCAGCCGGAACCAATACACGTTCGTCGTGGCCCGCACTGCCAACAAATACGAGATCGCCGAAGCCATTCAGCAGATCCAGGCCGATTCCAAGAACGTGATCAACGTCGTCGCCGTCAACACCATGGTCGTCAAAGGCAAGTCTCGGCAGGGCCGCTTCTTCAAGCGTGCCAATCGGGGCAAGACCTCTGACTGGAAGAAGGCGATTATAACCTTGCAGTCCGGCCAGTCCATCGAGCTGGTTGAGGGGGTTTAACTTAAATTATGGGAATTAAACGATACAAACCTACAACGCCGTCGCAGCGGTTCCGCACCGCCTCGGACTACTCCGAGCTGACGGCCTCCAAGCCGGAGAAGTCCCTGCTGCGGCCCAACAAGCACAGTGGCGGGCGCAACAACAAGGGCCGCCGCACGGCAGTCAACGTCGCCGGTGGCAACAAGACGATGTACCGGCTCATTGACTTCAAGCGCGACAAAAACGGTGTTCCCGGCAAGGTCGCAACCATCGAGTACGATCCGAACCGCTCCGCGCGCATCGCCCTGGTACATTACGCTGACGGCGAGAAGCGCTACATCCTGTGGCCGGTCGGTTTGAAGGTGGGCGACGCGATTATCTCATCCGAGACGGCGGACATCAAGCCGGGTAACGCGCTTCCGCTGCGCGCTATTCCTGTCGGCACCCTGGTCCACAACATCGAGATGATGCCGGGCAAGGGCGGGCAGATCACGCGGACCGCAGGCGGCGCTTCACAGCTTATGGGCAAAGAAGGCAAGTACGTCACGATCCGCCTGGCCTCCAGCGAGATGCGGCTGATCCTTGCCGAATGCCGCGCGACGGTGGGCCAGATCGGCAACATCGAGCACGAGAACATCAAGCATGGCAAGGCGGGCAAGAAGCGCTGGCTTGGCGTCTATATGCACACGCGCGGCGTCGTCATGTCCCCGCGTGACCATCCGCACGGCGGCGGTGAAGCCAAGTCCCCTGTCGGACGCAAGAAGGGTCCGGTCTCGGCGACTGGCGTGCGCGCCTTGGGCTTCCGCACTCGCCGCAACAAGAGCACGCAGAAATTTATCGTTCGCCGTCGAGGCAGCAAGTAACGGGGAAGGCACTCTAAAGGCATTCTATGGGACGCTCACTAAAAAAAGGTCCGTTCGCGGACATCAAACTGCTCAAGCGCATTGATGACATGAACGCGCGCAACGAGAAGCGCATCATCAAGACTTGGTCGCGCCGGTCCACCATCTTCCCGCAGATGATCGGCCACACCCTGGCCGTCCATGATGGGCGCAAGCACATCCCTGTCTTCGTCACGGAGAACATGGTCGGCCACAAGCTCGGCGAGTTCGCGCTGACCCGCACCTTCAAGGGCCATGCCGGCTCGAAGGACACGCGGACGACGCGGGGCCGATAAGGAAAACAAACAATGAATACTGCTGCACGAGACCGCGCTCTGCTGCCCACCGTTAAAGACGTGCTGGGGCGGACGCCGGTCTCCAAGCTGAAGCTGACGAAAGAGAAGGACGGCAGCCTGAAGGTCGTGCTTCACACCAGCCGCCCAAACAATGTGCGGATGGAGTCGCAGGCCCTGACGGAAGCTCTAACGGAGCAGATCGGTAACAGCCGGACTGTGACCGTCGAGATCGTAGCGGAAGCGCGCGCCGTCGCCAAGTGGGTCCGCACCTCGCCGCGTAAGGCTCGCCTCGTCATTGACGCCATCAAGGGCAAGCGCGTCTCCGAGGCGCTTGCCATGCTGCGCTTCATCCCGAACCATGCCGCCGAGCTGATCACCAAGGTCGTCATCTCTGCTGCCGCAAACGCGCAGGACGGGTGGGGGGCCGGCGTCGAGGAGCTGAAAGTCCAGAATATCCTGGCTGACGGCGGCCCGACGCTCAAGCGGGTCCGTGCCCGTGCTCAGGGCCGTGCCTACCGCATCCTGAAGCGCACCAGTCATTTGACCGTCATCTTGACCGACGCACCTGCTGTCGTGCCGCGTCCGCGCCGCGCCGCAGCGACTCCTGCCAAGCCGAAGGCAGTCTCGGCCCCAGCAGCGCCGAAAGCCGATAACGTCGCGCTCGCCAACCAGAGCACGGTCGAGCAGGCTGGGGCGGAAATCGCCCTAGACACGCCAGTCGCGGCCTCCGTTGAGGAGAGCCGCCTGGTTCCAGGCTCGGAGCAGGGTGAAGGCGGAACAGGCGATACGGCAAACACATCCGGTAGCGGTCAGGCCCAGGCGCCGAAGGCGGCGGTAGCCGTCCCTGAAGTGCCGCAGGAAGCGACGCCGGTCACGGCCTCGGATGCGCCTGAGATTGATATGTCAGACCGCGCGCCCGACCCGAGCGAAGGCGCCGATCAGAAGCGGGAAGAGGGAGAATAACGCATGGGACAGAAGATCCATCCCGTCGGGTTCCGCGTCGGCGTGAACCGCGACTGGGAGAGCAAGTGGTATCTGGACAAGGGCTACGCCAAGGCCTTGGTCGAAGATTTCCATATCCGCGCCTTCATCAAGAACAGCAAGACTCTGGCGAACGCCTCTATCGCGCGCGTCGAGATTGAGCGGGCGGCGAACCGGGTCAAGGTGACCTTGCACACGGCAAAGCCCGGCATCATTATCGGGCGTGGCGGCAAGGGTGTAGACGACCTGCGGGCAGTCTTGGAAGATAAGTTCAAGAAGTCGTTCCAGGCCAATGTCAACGAGATCCGTCACCCTGAGCTGGACGCACAGCTCGTTGCGGAGAGCATCGCGCAGCAGATCTCCAAGCGCGTCTCCTACAAGCGCGCCATGCGTCAGGCTGTCACACGCGCCATGAAGCTGGGAGCGAAGGGTATTCGCATCCTCAGTTCGGGCCGGTTGAACGGCAGCGAGATGGCCCGCAAAGAGGGTGACCGGCTCGGGAAAATCCCACTGCACACTCTGCGCGCGGACATCGACTACGGTTTCGCGGAAGCTCCAACCACCTATGGCAATATCGGCGTCAAGGTGTGGATCTATAAGGGCGACATCCTGCCTGGGCAGAAGCGCCTGACGACGGCCGATATCGCTTTGCAGCAGCAGCAGCAGCGCCGGCTGAACGCCGAGGAGGGCTTCGGTGATCGCGGCCCGAGCGGCGGTCGCGGCGGACGCGGCGGAGCCGGCGGTAACCGTGGCGGCAGTGGTGGTCGCGGCGGGGCCGGCGGCGGACGCGGCGGCGGCTTCGGCGGCGGTGGCCGCGGCGGTCCTGGCGGCGGCGGTGGTCGCGGCGGCCCTGGC
>JANLUQ010000060.1:0-15027 GCA_031363565.1 Armatimonadota bacterium
GCTGGCCGCCGGGCAGGTGCCCCACCAACTGATGAACGGCCTCGAAACCGAACTGATGCTCGCCGCCGTCACCTGAGCGCTGGTCCTGGCCTCGGAACCGGGGCGGATGGGACCGGGGGGTGCCGTGCGGCCCGCGCGCCGTGGGGCGTGGGGCGTGGCTGCCGTGCCTGTGTGGGGTGCTGCCGTTCATCCGACCGGACCTGGTGCCGCTCTCACTGGGCCTGCTGGCGGGCCGCCATGTGTGCGGGGCAGAGGGCTGGCATGGGGGGGGCGGTGCGCCCGGTCCTCCGCGACCTTGGACTGGCGGTACTGTGCGCCGCCCCGTGGGCGCTCTGGTACGGGGTCAGTCTGGCACTCGCTATCCCGGCACCGTGGAGGCCAAACGCCTCTTCTTCGCCCAAGCCGGCCGGCCCCCATCAAGGCGCAGATCGTTTGGAAGCACCTGACCTTTTTCGCCGGCGACCTGGGCCTGGTGACGCTCAGCACCCTGCTGCTGGGGCGCAAGGCCATCGGGCGAGTGGGCCTGCTCTTCGCCCTCGCCCTCGTGGCCGCCTACTTCCTCCATTTTCCCGATGCGCTCGGCTTTTACGAAGGTCATTACCTTTATTCGCTGCTCCCCCTCGTCCTGTACGGCGCGGCCTCCGCCTTTAAGGTATGGCCGCGAGGGACAAGGCCGGTGCTACGGGTAGCCGTGACGGGCCTGCTGGCGGCGGCGCTGGTGCAGTCTTACTGGCGCGCACCGGACTTCTGGGCGCGACACCAGTCTTATTGCGGCTTCACCCGCCATGACCTGGCCGGGACAGGCGCGGGAAGCAGAACCCGACCAGCCAGTAAGCCATAACGGCATACAAAATGTCCCCGGCATTTTTCGCCATTTACCCCGGCAGTAAAGCCGCAAACTTTCGCGACCCCAGCCCTACGACGACCGTAACAATGATCAGCAAAACGCAGACAAAACGGTTTCGGCGGGGCAATCAGCAGACTCCTCTGTTCGTAATCTCCGCAAAGATACCTGTTTTTTGGAATTTTTTATCGAAAACGCCTTTTCCAAGCGATTTGAAACGCTGGTGATACGGTAGCCCTGTAGAATAGGGATGTTTTAATCGCCTCTGTTACGCTTTTTGGAAAGGACTTCTTCTCATGCTGATCAATTTCTCGTCCCGCTGCTCGGCGCGAACCTGTGCAGCCACGGTTTTCGCCTTTGCGCTTTTTGTGCCTGCCGCCGCCCAGGCGCAGACTTACACGTTCACCAATCTCGGAGTTCCGCCAGGTTACACCAGCAGCTTGGGCTACGCGGTCAACACTAGCGGACAGGTCGCCGGCGACCTTGGCAATGCGAATGGTCAAGCCTTTGCGTTCCTGTCGGGTCCGAACGGGGGCGCTTTGCGGAGTGCTGGGGGGCTGGGCGGCGGCCAGAACAACGCGCTCACCTACGCCAATAGCATCAATGCCGGCGGTCAAGTCACCGGCTATTCTCTAGCCCCAAGCGGCTCCTACCATGCGTACCTCACCGGGCCGAACGGCGGCCCGATCCAGGACCTCGGCGTTCCGGCGGGTGTCAGCAATTCGTACGGGATGGGCGTCAACGACTCCGGCCAGGTGACCGGACTCGTCAACAGATCCACCGGCAGCCGTGCGTTCCTGTCCGGGCCGAACGGCGGGCCGCTCCACGAGATGGCAACCTTCGGCGGACAAGATGCCAGCGGCATGGCGGTCAACGCCAGCGGGCAGGTCGCCGGGGTGTCGGATACCGCCGCCGGAGACACCCATGCGTTCTTATCGGATGCGAACGGCGGGGCGCTGCACGATTTAGGCACCCTCGGCGGGCGTCTGAGCGAAGGAACCGCTGTCAATGCCGCCGGAGAGGTCGCCGGGTTTTCCTACACGCTGAACAATGCAACCGAGCACGCCTTTCTTTGGTCGGGCGGCCTCATGACCGATCTCGGAACACTGCCGGGCGGGTTCAGCAGCGCCGCTTCCGGCATTGATGCCGCCGGGAATGTTGTTGGCGGCTCCGGCACGTCCACCGGCACCCACGCATTTTTGTTCACGAACGGGGCAATGGCCGATTTGAATGCGCTGATTGCGCCCAATTTAGGCTATACGCTGATTGGGGCAAGCGGCATCAGCGCCAACGGCTATATTACCGGGTACTGCAAGAGCAGCGCCGGTATTTACAGCGCCTACCTCCTGACACCGAATTTCAATCCTGTCCCGGAAGCCTCTTCGGTGACTTCGCTCGGCCTGCTTCTGGCACTGGGCTTAGGCGGTTTCGCCGTTTCCCGCCGCCGCAAAATCGTCAAACTTTCCGTCTAACTTATGCTCTCCCGAAAGGACTTTTTCTCATGCAAGCTCGCTTATCACTCTGTCTCGGCCTCGCGCTGACGGCTCTGCCCCTTGCGTCCGCTTCGGCGCAGTCGGGACCGACCCTCAAAATTCTGGCCTCTTTCACGAACTTCAACCGCATTCCGGGCAACTCAGCTGAGGGGGACGACCCTAACGGTGTCATCTTCGACAGCAGCGGAAATCTGTTCGGAGTCACCACCTACGGTCGAAACGATGTGCGTGGCTCCGACAGCGGGGTTGGGGGCGGCACACTCTTTGAAATCAGCCGGGGCAACACAGGCGACTACCAGCCGATGAAGACGCTGGACGTTTTCACCGGAGACAACGGCGCGGCGGCGACCGGCGCACTGACGTTCGATACCGGCGGCAACCTTTACGGGGCGACCGAGCAGGGCGGCGCCAACAATCTCGGCACGGTCTACGAGGTCGCCAAAGGGACGACGTCCATCAAGACCCTCGTCTCTTTCGACGGCGCGGGGGCCGCTGTTCCCCTCACCGGGGTCCTCGTAGACGGCAGCGGCAACCTCTACGGCTCGGCAGCCCGCAGCGGTCCCGGCTCCGGCGGAACCTACGGTGCGATCTACGAAATCGCTGCCGGGAGCCATGCCGCGACTAACATGGTCGCCTTCAACACGGCGAACGGCCTGGATGCCACTTCGCTCTTCTTTGACCGAAGTGGAAATATCATTGGCACGGCAAGTGACGGCTACCCCGGCTATGCCGGGACTGTCTTCGAGTTCGTCAAGCAAAGCGCGGGAGTTTACGCCCCGTTCTCGACAATTGCCACCCTGCCGAAGGCCAACGGCGGCTACCCCAGCGGCCAGAATCCCTCCGGGGTGACGTTTGACCGC
Organism: Armatimonadota bacterium; assembly: GCA_031363565.1. GTDB lineage: Bacteria > Armatimonadota > Armatimonadia > Armatimonadales > Capsulimonadaceae > JANXMY01. Next base: position 3,198 of record JANLUQ010000060.1, read on the forward strand.
CAAGGCAATTTGTTCGGGGTCGCGAGAAACGGCGGTGCTTCTGGGGTCGGGACGATCTTCGAGATTGCTAAAGGAAGCGACCATGTGACTACCGTCGCCTCTTTCTCGTCGGACAACACCGTGGTCCCGAACGGGTATTCTCCCGGCGGGGCACTGACCCTCGACAGCGCCGGCAACTTTTTTGGCGTGACCCGCAGCGGCGGCGCGTTCGGGGCCGGCACGGTCTTCGAGCTTGCGGCAGGCAGCACGGCAATTCAGACCATCTACTCATTCGACAGTCTTGTTGCCGCCGAGCCGAACTCCAGCCTGATCATTGACGCCGCCGGAAACATTTTCGGCACCACAATCAACGGCGGCAACGGCGGCGGCACGGTGTACGAGCTGTTCGGTGCGGCCTCCCCCGCCGCCGTCCCGGAAGTATCTACGACGGTTTCGCTGGGCCTGCTGCTGATGCTGGGAGTGGGCGGCATACTGGTCGCCAGGCGGAAAAGGGCGTGAACCTCACCCGGTCTCGTTCCTCGCCGACCCTCTCCTTTCCGAAGGAGAGGGTTATGGATAAGGTCTCTTTCTCTCGCCGCATTCGTTTCAGAAAGGCTGACAATGTTCTCTCTCCGGAACCACTTCGGACCGCGTCTGCCCCGGAGCGTTTTTGTTGGGATTTTCCTCGGCTTCCTGGCCGTTTTCTTCCCCGGCGGCCTGTCCGCCGCGCCTCTGCCCGCCCGCTCTGGCACCGTCGTCGCATGGGGCAAAAATGACCGCGGGCAGACGACTCTGCCGACAGCTCTGTCCCACATCACTGCGATCGCGGCGGGTGGCAACTATAACCTGGTCCTGAAACGCGACGGCACCGTTGTCACGTGGGGCAAAAACGAGTATGGACAGACGACCGTTCCAGCAGAATTATCGGGCGTCACCGCCATTGCCGCAAGCGGGGACCGTAACCTGGCTCTGAAAAGCGATGGCACGGTCGTCGCCTGGGGGTCCTATCTCATGGGCGATGCGGCTGTGCCGACGGGCCTCTCGGGCGTCATGGCAATTGCGGCGGGTGATCTCGTCAGCCTCGCCCTGAAAAGTGACGGCACGGTTGTCGCCTGGGGTCCCAGCAACTTCGGCCAGTTGACCGTTCCGGCGGGGCTTTCCCACGTGATCGCCATTGCGGCGGCGCGAGGCACTGTCTGGCGCTCAAAAGCGACGGCACCGTCGTCGCCTGGGGCGGCAACAAGTACGGACAGGCGACCGTGCCGAAGGGTCTTTCTCATGTGATCGCCATTGCGGTGGGCAGTGACCACAGTCTGGCAGTCGTGTCGTTGCCGGGACGCTAATTTGCCGGCGCTCTTTTTGGGAAGGTCTACGATGTCTGCTCTCTCAAGCCATTTCGGGCCGCGCTTCGGCGGCCTGTTCCTGCTGTGCTGCTTCTTTAGCGGCCTCTTACTGATTTCGCTGGGCAGTTCAGTCCCTGCCTCCGCCGCGCCTAAAGCGTCGAAGCCCACTGCGAAATTCCCGCGCACTGGCACGGTTGTCGCGTGGGGCGATAATAGCTCCGGGCAGGCGACTGTTCCGGCGGGCCTGACCGGCGTTGTCGCGGTTGCGGCAGGAGACAACTACAGCCTAGCGCTTAAAAGCGACGGCACGGTCGTCGCCTGGGGCGCACAGGGCTACGAGTTCGAGGTCGCCGTTCCGGCAGGCTTAGCGGATGTGACCGCTATCGCGGCGGGCTACGGGCAGAGCCTAGCGCTGAAAAAAGACGGCACGGTGACCGTCTGGGGAGGAGCGGAGACCGTGCCGGCCGACCTGTCTAGGGCGAATGCAATTGCGGCAGGCCGGCATTTCGGCATGGCGCTGAAAAAGGGCGGAACAGTCGTCGGCTGGGGAAGCGGCTGGGATGCCCCGCCGACGGGCCTTTCGCAGGTGATCGCGATTGCAGCAGGCCGTAACCATGCGCTGGCGCTCAAAAGCGACGGCACGGTTGTCACCTGGGGAAGCATGACGAGTGTGCCGGTGGGTCTGTCAGGTGTCATCGCCATTGCGGCAGGCCACGGGTCCTGTTTGGCGCTGAAAAGCGACGGCACAGTGACTGCCTGGGGGAGCGCGGAAGCTGCCCCGGCCAGCCTATCCCATGTGGTCGCTATCGCACTCGGCGATGATTTTTGCCTGGCCCTCAAAAGCGATGGCAAGGTCGTGAAATGGGGCGGAGCGTCGCAGGGCAACGAGTTTGGTGTGATTTTCGGGGGCCAAACTCACTCCAATCAAACGACTATGCCGCCGGACCTGTCCCCTGCGTTTGCCATCGCGGCAGGCAAAGCCCATATTCTGGCGCTTGTCTCCCCGCCATCTCCCTAACACCGGGCAACTGAGAACAGCCAATCAGAACAGTCAATCAGAACAGTCAATCAGAAAGGTTCATCATGTCTATTTTTTTGCGCTCTCGTTTGTCTCCTGCCGGGCAGCATCCGGTACTGCTTTTAGTCTGCCTTGCCGCTGTGCTATTGCTCGGCAGCGCTCCCGCGAACGCCGAGCCTGCGCCGCGCCCGGTCGGCACTGTCGCCGCCTGGGGCGCGAGCAAAGCCAACGAGGCAAATCTCCCTGCCGGCCTCACGGACGTGGTCGCCATCTCCGCCCGCTTCGAGACCTGTCTCGCGCTGAAGCGTGACGGCACGGTTGTCGCCTGGCGGACCGATGACTACAAACAGGCCGCAGTGCCGGCGAACCTGTCGGGCGTTACGGCGGTTGCGGCGGGCAGCACCCACAATCTCGCATTGAAGAGTGACGGCGCGGTTGTCGCCTGGGGTGATAACAAGTTCGGGCAGGCGACTGTACCGACGGGCCTCGCGGGCATCTTCGCAATCGCGGCGGGCGACGAGCATAGCCTGGCGCTCAAACGTGACGGCACAGTGGTCGCCTGGGGCAATAACAGCGCCGGACAGACGGCTGTCCCGGTGGGTCTCTCCCATGTCGTTGCCGTCGCGGCGGGCGACACTCATAGTCTGGCGCTTAAAAGTGATGGTACGGTCGTTGCCTGGGGCGACGACGGTGCCGGTGAGGCGACTGTCCCAAGTAGTCTGACAGGCGTCACCGCAATCGCGGCGGGCCAATCCTACAGTGTGGCGCTCAAACGTGACGGCACGGTCGTTACCTGGGGAATGTACCTCGCGGGACTGCCGGTGACGGCTGCGGACCCGCCGCCCTCCTCCATCGCCGCCATTACCGCAAGTTCTCGGCACTGCGTGGCCTTAAAGCGCGACGGCTCTGTCGTTGACTGGGGCGATATCTATGATAACTGGCGTCAGATGCCCGCGCTTTCGAGTTTCAGGAATGTGCTCGCGGCGGCAAGCTGCGGCGACTATATTTTGGGCTTAGTCGCTGTTCCTAAATCGCCTTGAGAACCTGTTTGGAACGCCCCCGGTCCCAATTGTAGGCAGCAGGGGAGAGGAGTGTCTAAATTAAATCGGCAACGAAATCGCAGACGTGCGTGGGCAGTTTCGGGAACGCGCGCTTGAACCTCTGTCGCCGGTTCCAGGCATAGACAAACAACGCCACCGCTCGCGCCAGCGCCCATAGGCACCGACTAAAACACAGGCATCGACTAAAACAGCGGCTCCGGCGCCCCAGCCGCGCCGGATAGTGCCGCAACTCCGCGTTGTCCCCTTCCACGCTGAACGTCTCGCTCTTGCCCGGCGCCACCGCGTGCCGGCCAGGCGCATACAGCAGGGTTAGCAGGGTTGGGTACACGCTGAACCCGTCGCTGAAATAACGGCGGGCAGGCGGTACCTCGTCCACGACTTTTTGCACCGTGTCCGCGGCTCGCTCCCAGAGCACGCGCCACCCCAGGATGCACCGGGTGGCCCGGTCCACGCACGTCACGACGTAGGCGTGCTCTTTTTTTGGGCGACGAAGGTGTACAGCTCGTCTAGCTCCAGGCTTTGTCAAGCGTTTCTCAAAAATAAACCAATTGCCTTTGCAGGTTGCGCGGTGGGGGAGGTAGAATAGGTAGGGACTATGCCCGATAAGAAATATAAGACGCTCATCGTCTGGCTGCGACGCGACCTGCGCGTCCAGGACAACGCGGCCCTGTACGAAGCCTGCCGGTTGGCGGAGAGCGTTATCCCGCTGTTCGTCTTCGACCCAGATATTTTAGGTAGGGAGGATACGGGAGCCGCCCGCGTCGCCTTCCTGCTGGACGCGCTGCGGGTGCTGGACACCAATCTGCAATCTTGCGGTGGGCGGCTGATCGTGCGGCGGGGGCAGGTGCCTCAGGAGATCATCCGGGCCGTGGATGACTTCGGGGCGGACGGCGTCTTCCACCAGCGCGAGTACGAGCCGCTGGGGCAGAAGCGCGACGAAGTGGTGGCGGCGGCCCTGCGGGAGCGTGGTAAGGTAGTCGAGACGTTCCCCGGATTGGCGCTGTTCGAGCCGAACGAGATTTTGTCCAAGGTAGGGACGCCCTACACTGTTTTTGGCCCCTACAAGCGCGAGTGGTTCAGCCGACCTGCCGACGCGCCCCACCCCATCCCACGTCATGTCCTCGTCCCGCCTGACGCCAAAGGAGAGGCATTGCCGACGGCAGCGGACCTGAAGTTTGCGACGGGGCAGACGTTCGCATGCGGCGGCGAGGACGCGGCCCAAGACCTCCTGCGCGTTTTCCTGAAGAGCAAGATCCAGAGCTACGACACGGGCCGAGACATTCTGGCTGAGGACAGGACTTCGATGCTGTCCCGACACCTGCACCTGGGGACGATGTCGGCGCGGTTCGTCGTGGACGCCGTGCGGCAGGCGGGGAAGGACAAGCCTTTAGGCGGCACGTCTGGCGAGCACCAGCCGGAGCCGGGACACTCCACGTTTCTGTCCGAGATCGCCTGGCACGACTTCTATTTGCAGATCCTGCACCACTTCCCGCATGTCGCATCGGGCGCGTTCCGGCCGCGGTACGACGCCCTGGAGTGGGAGAATGACGAGGAACTATTCGCCGCCTGGAAAGAGGGTCGGACCGGGTATCCTATCGTAGATGCGGCGATGCGGCAGATGAACAGCGAGGCGTGGATGCACAACCGAGGCCGGATGGTGGTCGCCTCGTTCTTGACGAAAGACCTCCTGATTGACTGGCGCTGGGGCGAAAAGTATTTCATGCAGCAGCTTGTGGACGGCGATCAGGCGTCGAACAACGGCGGGTGGCAGTGGGCGGCAGGGACGGGCACGGATGCCCAGCCATTCTTCCGGATTTTCAACCCGACCAGCCAGGGGGAGAAATTCGACCCTGATGGCGCGTATGTGAAGCATTGGGTGCCCGAGCTGGCGCGTGTCCCGGCGAAGTCCATCCATGCACCGTGGAAGCTAACGGCGGCGGAGCGGGAGCACCTGGGCTGCGCGTCATACCCTGCGCCAGTCGTGGACCACGCTCAGCAGCGGCAGCGGGCGCTGGCGATGTATGCGAAGGCGACCGGAAAAGCGGCGAAGGAGGCCGAATGAGACGAGGGACAGTCATGGCGGCGCTCGTGGCACTGGCGCTTGGGGCAATTGCGCTCGGGTCGGCCATGCCGGGCCGGGCGCAGGCAACGCCGGAGGGGGCTTCCTCGGGCCGGCCGGATGTCCTGATCCTGGTCTACCAGCAGCCGGGTCAGGCGGACCTCGTGGATATCACCTACGCCCATGTGATCACTCGCGCGCAGGCCCAGCGCGATCTTGCGGCATTGGCGCAGGCGACCGGATGGGTCGTCGGGCCGGGACGCATCACGAATGGACTGGCGCCGGTGCAGCAGAAGATGGCGATGACCAGCACAGTGCTTACCATCCCCGGCGTCATCCAAAACGGGCCCTCTCTGCTTCCGGTCGGACCGATCATCACTGCATTCCGCCCCTACAAACGCCTTGCCTTGATCTTCAGCGTCAGTCCGGGGTTCCAATTCCAGGGGCCGCGCGATTATGCCGATAACAATGTACAGATCGCACTGGAACAACACGGGACGGCCTACACCTACCAGGCACGGGTTCTCAACCCACAATTCGCCCAGTTGAACCTGCCTCGGTCTCAGGCTGTGGTGGCGCGGCGCGCTTCGCCCTGGCTTTTGTTCCTGGGCGTTCTGGGGGCAGCGGCAGCGGCAGGAGTTCTGGTTTACGTCTTGATGACTCGGAAAGTGCCCCCGCCGCCACCCCGCACGAATAGTGATGCTCTTGCCGAGGGGCGAGCGAAGATCGGCACGTGAAGACCGGCAGATGAAAATCGGCACATGAGGACAAACAATGGAAGAGATTAACGAGCTGTTGAAAGTGGCGGCGGCCAAGAAGGCCTCGGACCTCTTCATCAAGGCCAACAGCCCCCCCGCCATGCGTATCAGCGGGCGCATCCAGATGACGGATGCCGCCCCGCTCACCGCCGATGACTGCCGCAACCTGGCCTACAGCGTCATGACGCATGAGCAGATCGGTCGGTTCGAGCACCGGCACGAGCTGGACCTCGCCTTCGAGGTCGAGGGCGTCTGCCGCATCCGCTGCAATGTTTATATGCAGCGCGGGACGATGGGCATGGTGCTGCGGCTGATTCCCTTGAAGATCTTTTCTTTGGAACAGCTCGGCATGCCGCCGGTGCTGGCGGAACTTACCAAGGCGCGGCAGGGGCTGATTCTGGTGACGGGGCCGACGGGGTCAGGCAAGTCCACGACGATGGCGGCCATGATTGACCTGATCAACTCGACGCGCCGGGCGAACATCATCACCTGCGAAGACCCGATCGAGTTCATGCACCCGGATAAGATGTCCATCGTCTCGCAGCGCGAGATCGGCCTGGACACGGACTCGTTCGCGGACGCCCTGAAGTACATGATGCGTCAGAACCCGGATATTCTGCTGATTGGCGAGATGCGCGACATCGAGACCATGAGCGTCGGCTTGGCGGCGGCGGAGACCGGCCACCTGGTATTTTCCACACTGCACACGGCGTCGGCGGCCGAGACCCTGGACCGCATCATCAATATGTACCCGCCGCAGGATCGGGACATGGTCTGCCTGCGGCTTTCAAGTTCGCTGCGCGGGGTCATTTCGCAGAAGCTCCCCCCGCGCATGGACGGCACAGGGCGGGTCGGCGCAGTCGAGGTGATGGTGGTCACGCCGACGATTTCCAAGCTGATCGAGGAGGGCCGCGCATCCCAGCTTTACGGGTCCATTGCCGAGGGCAACTTCTGGGGGATGCAGACGATGAACCAGTGCCTGATCAAGTATGTGAAGGCTGGGCTGATCTCGGAAGAGGAAGCGCTGGCGAGCGCCGGCAACGTGACCGAGATGAAGCAGATGCTGCGGAGGCCGTGACCTAACCCCGGCGTAAGCGCCGACCCTTCCCTTTGAAGGAAGGGTAATGAGAAGAAGCCCCGCCGAACCCGGCGGGGCTTTTTCATCTTCCGCTGTTATGCGCCATCAGAGGGTTGAGATGGTCAGCGGGGCTGCCCCCGGCGTTTTGCCGTTGTGTCTACTGCCGCCCGCGCGACTTGCCCTTGGTCACGCGCCGGGCGGCGGAACGGGCGGGGCCAGCGACGGCCTCGACCGGCCCGGCGTCGCCCATGCCATCCTCGTCGGCACCTTGTTCCAGCAGTTCCGAGAGGTCCAGAAGAGGGTCCTGGGGGACCTGCGCGTCGAGGCTGATCTGGATGGAGGACATGACGCCGACGACCTGGCTCTGGATAGACGCCTGCATCTGCTGAAACATGTCGTAGGCCTCTTTCTTATAGAGGACCAGCGGGTCAATGCCCGCATAACCGCGCCAGCCGATGCCTTCACGCAAATAGTCCATGGCGGAGAGATGCTCCATCCAGTGCTGGTCTAGTGACTGCAAGGTGACGCGCCGTTCCAGGTCGCGCATCTCGGCCATGCCACCCTCCTCGCCCAATGTCTCGGCGAAATGCCGTTCCTTATCCCCATAAGATTTGTCGGCCAGATCTAGAAGGAGGTCGGTCAGCTCGGGCCGCTTCTTGCCTTGAAGCTCTTCCAGGGTCGCATACTGAGCCAGCGGGAAGCTCTGGTTCATGCTGTTGTAAAGCGCCTCCATGTCCCATTCTTCCGGCGAAACGCCCTCAGGGGCATGGTGGTTGATCTCGCCCTCGACGCTGTCGCGCAGATAGCCGACGATCGTCTCGCGCAGGTCCGCGCCCTCCATGATGCGGCGGCGCTCGCCGTAGATGTTGGCGCGCTGGACGTTCATCACGTCATCATAGTCCAAAGTGGACTTGCGCTGGTCGAAGTAGAACATCTCGACCTTCTTCTGCGCGCGGGCGATCATGGCGGACAGCATCTTGGCATCAATGGCTTGGTCCTCAGCCCAGCTGCTCAGGAACGGGGAGTTCGCCTTGTCGCCGAACAGACGCCATAGCTCGTCTTCCAGCGAGACATAGAAGCGGGAAGCACCGGGATCGCCCTGGCGGCCGGCGCGGCCTCGAAGCTGGTTGTCGATGCGCCGCGCCTCATGGCGCTCGCTGCCCAGGATGAACAGGCCGCCCAGGGCGCGCACCTCATCGGCTTCCTTCTGATGCTCCGCGCTGCCGCGCTCACCGACCGGGGACAGGCCGACGATCGGGTTGCCGCCGCGCCGGTACTCGTAGTCATCCCCAGCCTCTTTGTGCGACTCCTCATCACTGACCATGCTGCCGCCTAAGAGGATATCCACGCCGCGTCCAGCCATATTGGTGGCGACGGTGACACTGCCTTTGCGGCCCGCCTCGGCGATGATATGGGCTTCTTTCTCATGCGATTTGGCATTGAGGATATTGTGCGGGATGCCGTGCGTCATCGCTGCGTCCAGGCGCTCCCGGTCGCCGGGTGCGACTTCGAGCAGCTTGGCCAGGGCATCCCGGTTGGCGGGGTCGTTCATGCTGGTCGCCATGCCGAAGTGGCGCGCGACTTCGGTGAGCTGGCCCGCCGAGAGGACGGGAATGCTCTCGCCCTTGGGGATGCCGTAGGGGCTGAGGCGCTGGTTCAGGATGGGACTCCACTCGGCGTATTTTGCCTTGTCCAGCCCCTTGGTGTTTTCCAGCTTGTCGCGCAGCAGATCGGTCAGAGCGAGAAGCTGCAGGCGGTCATAGCGCAGGCGGTCCGAGACGCGCTCGGACATCTCGACGCTTCGGGTTCCGACGAGGACCGGCTGCTGACGCACGGAAAGCGTCAGGATCTCGCGAGCAATGCCGCGCAGCTTGGCCTCCTGGGACTTGTAGATGATGTCGGGGCTATCCTGCCGGATCATCGGCTTGTTAGTCGGGACCTGGACGACATCGAGGGCATAGATCTTGCGGAACTCATCTTCCTCGGTCTTGGCGGTCCCGGTCATGCCGCCGAGTTTCGGGTAGAGCCGGAACAAGTTCTGGAAGGTGATTGTGGCGAGGGTCTGATTTTCGTTCTCGATCTTGACGCCCTCTTTGGCCTCGACCGCCTGATGCAGACCGTCGGACCAGCGCCGCCCGAACATCAGGCGACCCGTATTCTCGTCAATGATCACGACCTCTTCCTTGCCTTCCTCGTTCTTCTTCACGAGGTAGTCAATGTCGCGCTTGTAAACCGCATGGGCGCGCAGGGCGGCGCTAGCATGCTGCATCATGGACAGGTTTTCGGCGTCGGCAAGGTTCTGGACGCCGAGGGCAAGCTCGACGCGCCGCTGACCGTCATCGCTGAAGGTCGCCGTCTTCTGCTTCTCCTCGATCTTGTAGTCGCGCTCCTCTTTGAGCTGCCGGATGATGCGGTCCATCTTGACGTACAGGTCGGAAGACGCCTCAGCCTGGCCGGAGATGATGAGCGGTGTCCGGGCCTCGTCAATCAGGATCGAGTCCACCTCATCCACAATGGCGAAGGTCAGTTCCGGCTGGGCGAGTTCCTGGCCCGGCACGGCGAGGTTGTCGCGCAGATAGTCGAAGCCGTACTCGTTGTTGGTGCCGTAGGTGATGTCGCAGTCATAAGCCTCGCGGCGCACCCCGGCAGGGCGGGCGAAGTCGTAGCGCGGGTCCGGGTGGCGGTACTCAGGGTCGTAGATGTAGGTGCCGCCCGAGTCGCCCGTTTCGGCGCTCTGGCCCTGGATGATACCGATGGACAGGCCTAAGAAGTGGTAGAGCGGCCCCATCGCGACCGCACCGACTTTGCTCAAATAGTCGTTGACCGTGACCAGATGAACGCCTTTTCCGGTCAGTGCGTTGAGGTAGATGGGGAGAGTCGCCGTGAGCGTCTTGCCTTCGCCGGTCTTCATTTCGGCGATGCGCCCGTCGTGAAGGACCATGCCGCCGATCAACTGCACATCGAACGGGCGCATCTTCAAGGTCCGCAGGGCGGCCTCGCGGACAACTGCAAAGGCTTCCGGCAGCAGGGGGTCAAGGGCGAGGTCACAGACGGCCCGCTTCTCGTCCTTATCCAGATCCTCCCACGCCTTGCCGCGCTTCTCGCATTCGGCCTCCAGGACCTCGATGACGCGCGTCTTGAACTCGCCCGTTTTCGCCTGCAAGTCTTCGTCGGTCAGCTTCTTCGTTTCTGGCTCCAGAGTGCTGATCTGGTCCGCACGCTTGCGGTACTTGGCAACGTCGCGCTCATTGCCATCGAACAATTTTCTCAGAAATTCCATAGTTTAAGTGATTGCCTCTCGCACAAGATGACCCCTCTACTCCTAACTCCGGGGAGATAGAGGGAACAGTCGGAGGACAGGGCACCGGCCGTATCCTCCCCTACTCCGGCTTCCCCCAGAATTGGGGGCGCAAGACGATCTTAGGGCGCACGAGTGGCATGGGGAAAGGGATTGAGCGAAATGAGGGCCGCCGTCGGGGCGGCGAGGAACGCAGGAGCCTGGGCCATCGGTTTGGCAATACTCGGCGTCATGAAGCGTGGCAAAACAAGAGGATGTGGATGTGCCGCCCGCGTTGTCTGCGCCGACTCCGCACGCTCTGGCTTGGGAGCGACCACCTCCGCCGTCCGGCCCTGCCAAACGACGCAGGCCGCACGCACCGCACCCGGCTGGGTCAGCGGCATCAGAGTCCAGCCGGCAAGCGTGGGTGTCGCAAGAATCAAGATATTCAGTTGTAACAGCGTTTGCAGGAACATCGCTTCAGTATAGCATAAAAACGCAGCAGCGGCGGCAAAAAGTTTCCGGGTGGAGGTAGGTTGAAACACCGCGCCCCCGGCTATAAAGTGTTGAATTAACTCGTTATAGGAGAAACTTATGAGCCAGCAGGACAATATCAAACTACAGCAGCAGTTCGGCGAGGCGGTGAACAGCGGCAATCTGAACGCCCTTCGAGACATCGTCGCGCCGGATGCCATAGACCATGACCCGGCCCCCGGTCAGGGGGTTGGGCCGGAAGGCTTCATCAAGTTCTTCGCGATGATGCGGACAGCCTTCCCCGACCTGAAGATCGCCGTCGAGCACATGGTCGCGGATGAAAATAACGTTGCCTTCGCCTACACCGTCACCGGCACTCACAGCGGCGACTTCCTGGGCGTCCCCGCGACGGGCCACAAGATCAGTGCGCGCGGAATGCAGATCACGCGCTTCGAGAACGGCAAGCAGGTGGAGCGGTGGGGCAGCTCCGACGAACTCGGCATCCTCCAGCAGATCGGGGCCGCGCCGAAGCCGGGCGCGTAGGCGTTCTTAGAAAAGCCCGACCGGCGGCAGGTCGCCGCCGTGCCTCGTTGTTTCTACCACACTAAGGCCGGAGGTTTCCACAGAATCTCCGAACGCGGGCGCAGGTACGTCTGTATAAGAAGCGATGTAGGTACGCCAGCCGTTCGCGGGCACGTCGGAGACGGCGAAACAGAGCGAGAAGGAGAGTTTGCAGCGGTCGGAGCGGCCTTTGACGTCTGGCCCTTCGGTCATCTCATGGAT
>JANLUQ010000067.1:0-16976 GCA_031363565.1 Armatimonadota bacterium
GAGTCGATTCGCGCCGCCCAGGACACTGTCTCACCGGACGCCGACACTTATGGCAAGACGACCTATGTAGATGAGATGTTGCCCCTGATGGATTGGGGCTACGAGTACGGCTTCCAAGTGCTCTTTTCACCCGAAGAGCGGGTCCGGGCGGGGCGCGCGCGGCGTGAGTACCTGCAAAACCTGAACGATGCCTACGCCATAGATGCCGTTGTGGAGCGCGAGTCCGGCGACTGCGGCATCTTGTGCCTGCCCGACTTTACGATCATGCCTCCCGACGGCAAGCTGGTCACCGGCAAAACTGCCGAGGGCGGCATCGAGGTCGGTGTGGACGTGCCGGAGCTGACGGTCCGGTCCTGCTATGTCGCGGCGGGGCGACTGATGGCAAACGATGTGCCGGATTATCTGCGCCGCAAATTGCAGCGCGCCAAGAAGGAAGTCACCTCGATGCGGTCCGACCTGCCCGGGGTCGGTATTGACCTGTCCATCAACCCCTATTTGGGCGAAACCGACCTGCCCACCGACCACTTCCTGAATGACGGCCTGATGAGTGACCTGTTGAGCAGCAACATGCCGTTCCTGGCCTTCACGCACGTCTCGGGCCGCTCGCCGTTCCTCTCCGTGCCGCGCACGCTGCGCCGCCTCCACAAGGAGGATGGCGAGCAGTCATACCGGCACCTGCACTTGTTCCGTCAAGAGGTCTATCTTAGGCGCCTCCTGCGCGCGGCCTGGGAGCTGGGTTATGGCGGCTCCATGCCCGAAGACAACGACAAGGCAGTTGCGCTGCTGACCGACCATCTGAACTATATCCTGAAGTGGACCAAATGGTACGACCCGGAAAAGCTTGTCAACTCGTTCCCGAGCGCGCTCAAGACAGGGCAGGAGTTTAAGGTGCAGCGCGAGGGGGGAAATAATTTCAAGATCGCTCTCTACTTCGAGCAGGGCTTGATTGACGAGTTCGGAATCAGTTTCTAGGACAAGGACGTGCGACACCGGCCAAGGGATGCAGAAGACAGAATCTAGACAGAATCTAGACAGTCTCAGTACAGTCTCAGTTCACACCGGGGGCGGGCGCGAGAAGGCCGCTCCTAATGACAAAGGCACTCTGCGTCGGAGCGGCGCCCTGTGCATTTCCGCAGAAAGGACAGTCCGAGATGCCGAATCTAACGATTCAAGGAACCAAGATCAACCGCGTTTTCGATGCCAGAGTCGAGATTCTCCATGACCTTGACGAAGACAAGAAGGTCCGCGAGGCAGTCCAGGTCCCGGTGATGCAGTTCACCCTCACCCTCCCGCTGGACCATGACATCATGATCGCTAACTGGGCGCTGGCTCCGCAGGGACCGAAGCGCTTTAAGACGGTCGAGCTTCAGACATTGGACCGTTCGCACACGGTCAAGAAAATGTGGACGCTGCATAAGTCCTATGTCCACTCCTACATCGAGAAGGAGTACCCGGAAGGCTCCACGAACGGCACCGATCAGGGAAACTTCGTCGAGGTGGTCATTCGAGGCGTGATGATCCAGAACAACGTGGACTACAGCGGCGACAACATCCTCGCCGTTCAGGCCGGCGAGCCGGAAGCGCCCGCAGCATAGCGAGATCTCCCGCCGAAATCTCTTACCTAAGCATGGACAGGAGGGGCGCCACGATGCCGGCCCCTCCTGTCCTACGTCTACCCCCGACCTGCTGGAAAAGGTGCCATGGCTGATGACGAGACCGAGCTTCCGCTGGATGTCCGCGACATCCTCGCCCGCATGCCACGCGAGATGCGCCACCGCGTCGCGGCAGACTACGAGACGCACTATGCGCCCTTTCTCGCCATGCTGGCCGGCTGGAAAGGCGCTGTCCAGGATCATTACCTCCAGGCGGAAAAGTCGTCTGTCGCACACCTGGAAGAGCAGTTTTTTCCGCTCGGCGACTGGAAGTTTCCCGCGCAGACACTGGCGGTTCCGCAGCGTCCGCCTGCGCGCACGACAGACATCGCCGAGGGACAGATGTTTACCGACCCCATCGGTTCCCCTTGGATGGTCTGCGGCGAGGGCTGGATTCAGCCGACCGCCCTGCGCGACGCATCAGTGCAGTGGTCCTCGGGAGACTGCTTGGTCGTCATTGACATAGATCTATCGGCCACAGAGCCGGCCGAGTCCGTTTTGGAGCGCGGACAGCTTGCCTTCCTCGGCGTCTCTGAGGACGCTTTGGAGGCACTGGATCGCGCCGCCTGGTGGGTCCTGGTCCCCGGGGGCAGCTTCCGCCCTGCCGCGTTCACGCGCTTCGACGGATACATGGCCTTCGAGCGAGAGATGCAGACCGCGCGCATGAGCCAGCGTCAGCTCGACCTGTGGCTGCCGCCTTTTTACCCTTACGGACGGAAGATGGTCCGGCTGGGCCTTGCCGGAGGGAACACCCCACCCCACCCTCTTCTAGAAAGGCAGCGGCACGACCGGGGCCTAGAGTCCGGTTTCCGGTTCGTGGGGATCGTCCCTGCGCCGCAGGGACAGGCCGCTGCCGCGCTGCGCGGGATAGGAGGCCGCCGCCCCGGCCCCTCTTGGATCAGCCTGAACGCGGTCCCGGTCGTCCAAACGGGCCTTTCGGACAATGTTTTTTATCCCCCTTTCCCGCGTGTCGGCCAGGAGCACGCGCTGCGGATGAGCGGGATGTCCGGCATCTTCGCCGCCACCGTCCGGCATGATGGGCTGGATGTGCCTTCGTCCCTCATCCGCCTGCCGAGTCAGAATCCGCTGGCGACCGAGCCGGACGTGCAGGTGCAGTTCCCGCAGGCACAGGCGGGCGTCACGCAGGTCAAGATCTATCATGGCTCCTGGGGGCGGGGCCGGATGGGGATGCTGGATACGCCGACCTCGCTGGAGAAGGCGCCACTGCGCTTCGGCGTCCCTTATCTCGCGCTTGGAGGAGCCACTATGGGAGGACCCGCCGACCGGGCGGAGTGGGTGCGAACGGCCTGGTATCACAGCGTCCTGCGCCCGCCCTTGCTGACGGAGGGCGACTTGTGGGAGATCATCCGGCAGCGGCAAGGCGATTTGGGCGAGATGCTGCGCTTCCGGTCCGCCGTGCGCGAAATCGTCCACGATCCCGAGACGGGCGGTGCCCACTGGCGCTCCTACCTATGGCCCTCCCTGCTGGCGCGCGAGACGGCCTTCATGGGTGAGGGTATCGCGTCCCCAGACTCCGTTCCCCTTATCCAGAGCCTACGGATCACCTTCGAGCGGGCCGTGGGCGACCAAGTTCCAGACTTTTTGCTGGCGGATATGGCAAATTACCTCGCCTCCATCCTCTCCCAGTATTTCGTGCTGTCTACCTTCCGCATCGAAGGGCGGGTGACCGCATGACGCAGCGTGACAGAACTCAAGAGGAACCGAGTCAGGTGGAGCCGGCTGAAACGGTCGCCTTTCCCCAACTCAGCGGGCTGAACTGGCCAAGCTACCTGCTGCAAGCCTTGCGGACGCTGCATGTTTTGGGTATTCCCGAAGAGAACCTGCGGCTGCTGCCCGAACTCGGCCACTTCGCCGTTCCCGAAGTCAGCGCTCAAGACCCGCCTGGTCCCTCCTATGACCCACTCAGCGAACGCCTGACCGTCCATTACGTGGACCCGGCCCAAGTTCGCCCCCGCCTCGCCGTCAGCGTGCGCGCGGACACCGTGGACTATTTCGTGCCGGAAGGGGAGATGGGGCAGGAGCGACGCGTGAGCCACGCTGTTGGACGTCTGGCGCACTTCGTGCCTCCTCTCCTGGCGGGCCTGCCGGGTACGCCGCCGCCCCTCCGTCCGCAGTCACCGCTGGAGGACCTGACGCAGCAGGTCTGCGCCCACTACCCTGAGATGATGCAGACCCCGACATCCGAAGAGCGCACCCTGCTGGAAGCGGGGGCCGGCGATGTCCTGGCGGTCTTATTTGAGACCGACGGCGTGCGCCTGCCGGAATTGATCGTGCGGGCGACGCGGCGGGCGGACGATCCGGACCTGCGTGCCGCCTGCCGCCTGGCATGGCCGCGCATGGCCGATAAGCTGCCGCCGCACGGCATCGAGGGCCTGGCGGACTGGGCGCGGCCCGCCGCCCTGGAGACCTTGAAGCGCTGGGCGCTCCTGCTGTACGGCGCGCAGCCCGGGGCTGCGGTGCAGGACGCCGCGTGGACCGAGATGACGCCTGCGGAGGCGGATGGGCAGCGCGCCCTCCTACGCGCCCTGCTGACGGTGCTTTCTTACGAGACGACGCGAGAGCGTGAGCAGATCGTCCGCGAGATGATGGAGATCGTCACGACCGAAGCGCTGCTGGCAGCGGCCGTCATCGATTCCCTCAGCGGAATCGGCTGGATACATGGAAGCATCTCCGATCAAAGGGCGTCAGGCATGGAGCGGCTGGATGGCTCGTTCCTGTCGGTCACCGGAGGCCGCAACAGCCGTACTCTCCTGGCCTCCCGTCTGGAGGGATGGGCGGCGGAAGGTGTCCTGGGCGTAAGGGATTCCGCCGCATGGGACGCGCCCGGCGGCGATACCTTGGGCCTGGACGCGCTCGACGAGGCGGAACGGATGCAGCTCTGGGCACTGACCGCCTGGCGGCGCGAGGCGGCCGACCCCTTCATCCTGCTCGAAACGGCCGCGCAGCGCTTGATTCATCCCAAGGTAGTCGTTCATCCCAAGCAGTATGTGCCCGCATTCAGCAGGCCCGCCACCCTGCTGGCGCAGCTCGGCAGCACAGCCGTGCTGGGCGGAGCCGCCCTGCTCCTTTACCCCGGCGTGACTCTGGAGATACCGCTGTCGGATGAGGACGAAGGCGCCGACAGAGCCCGGACGATACTAGCCCTGCTGCTGCGTCTATTCCTGCCGGTCTGCTGCCGCGTCGAGGTCCTCTGGCGCGAATCGGCGGCCCGCCTGGACCGGCCCTCCTACCTGCGTCACGAGTCCCAGTCGGGCGCACGGCTCGGCGGGATGGGCGCGGCTGCTCCCGAAGACGAGCCGGCGGGCGACCCGATCACGCTCTGAGTCGCCAGGGCAATCGCCTATGGAGGGCAGGCGCGGAAAAAGGAAGGGCAGGCATGGGAGCCTGCTCCTAAACCTCGGGAATCGGTAGGGGCAACCCTCCGTGTCTGCCTTTTTTCCTCCGTGCTTGCCCTGTCTGGGTCGCGCTCTGACTTCTGAGCCACGCTTCAAATAGGGTATATTTCTTTAGGATGTGTTCCTACTGACCTCCACATAAAGAACTAAAGTTTTTGGGGCTTGTTTTTAGATGTAGGCGGGTCTCAAAAACTTTAGTCCTTTGCACGAGGATCAGTAACTGATGTTACGCAAGGCCTCGTCACGAGGGGATGTACCCATGAGGTAATGAGTTGCGAGGGGACAAATCCCTCCCGCTCCGGGACGAACGTCCTGCGGGCGGGGGAAGGACCCCGTGGCTTGGCCTTCACGCGGCCCCGTCTGTGGGCGGCCTTCCTACGATCGTTCCTCCGTCCGCAGGACGGCCCTTCCGAGCGAGAGAAGTTCACTTCCTCGCCTATCTCTGCGTAACATCAGTTCCTAAGAGACATTCCTAAGAGACATTCCTCAAGAGGTTTCCCGTAATGCGTAAGTTCGATCTGGTCTCCGTGGACTGGGACAGCGTCCGATTGATGCAGGCCGGCCAGTTCAAGCAAGAGACGTTCTATTTGGAGGAGCTGGTGCGGTGGACGCTCCAGCGCGGGCGGATCGCGGGCCTGCTGCATCTAGCTGATGACGCTGTCAGCCGCCCCAGCCCGGAAGGCGACCGGCTGTATTCCGTCGCCGTGCGCGGCTGTTTGGCCGTAGGCCGTCAGGGGCAGATCATCGAGATTCCCGATGACCCCGCCCTGGCCCTGCGCGGCACTATCGAGGCGCGGGCCACGCTGGTGCCGCTCTATGTCGGGTCTTCGCTCATCAAGCGCGCCCCGGAGCCGCACCTCTATTCCTCAGTGGACACGGGCCTACTCGGGTGCAGCGGCCTGCGGGCTTCCTATATCCTGTCCGCCGACAACAGCGACGAGACGGTGGACTGGGTCCAGATCGCGCAGTTCGAGAAGACGACGACCGGCCTCAGCCCTGACCGGAGTTTTATCCCCGAGACGATGTTCCTCTCCAGCCATGCCGGTCAGTGGCGTGCCCAGAGGGATCTGCGGGCACTGGCGCGGCAGGCATTGGACCTGCTCGTCAAGCACTCCTCAAGCGCCGTGCAGCGCTACGCCGCCGCGACCGCGCTGGCCGGCTCGCTCGGGCCCGTGGCGGGCGTCGCGGACGAGAACATGGCGCCGCGCGTCTACATGGGCAGCATCGGGGGAATTCTGGCCGCCCAGCGCGCCCAGATTCTGGCCCTGCCCTCACCCGGCCTGAAGATCTATCAAGACACTGTGGACCAGCTTGAGGACACACTAAACTATCTGGAGACAGCCGAGTGGACCATGGGCCAGGCCTTCCTAATGGCCCGTGAGTGTCTGGACCGGCTGGTCCAGCTTTACCCCCCCCTCCTGGCCGCCCTAGAAGCCGCCGCCCCCGCCCCGGAGCGGCGTCAACTCGACCATGAGACCGTAGCGCCGGCCCGCGACCCGCGCGGCGCCCAGATCGTGAGCCGGGAAGACGACGCGGCGGCGGTCGAGACGCCACGGCGTCTCGGCGACTTCATGCGGCGCAAATGAGTCCCAATTCCAGGTATCTCGATTGAAGCAAGCCGCCCCCGGTATCGGGTAAAATGAGTGCAATGGCTTCCATCTCCGCGTCAACATGCTGGCCTGCACGCTTCTTTGCGAAGTGGCTGGCCGTTTTCTTCGGCGCTGCTCTCCTGGGCATGGTCCTGGGCGCGGTGACCCGCAGGCATCTCGCCACCAAGCCGATTCCCGCGCCCAAGCGCATCCAGGTGAACCTGAAGGCTGTCGAGGTCTATTCCGATGACACGCAGGCACTGGTTCCGGCACTGGTCTCCACGGGCGGGACCGGCGAGCACGCTGAGGCGGAGAGCGACCAGGGGAAGCTGTCCGTAGACCCCAAGAAGCTGACGCCAATCTCGCGCGTGTCGGGGTCCCGGCTGTGGCTGATCTTCCAGTGGCAGGGCCACGTCGAGAAGAGGCTGATCAACCCATGGCCGCAGTCCACGATTCCGTACACCGTCGAGTTCCATTTGAACCGCTCGAACCCGAAAACCGTTAGGCATGGATCGGCGCACTGAAGCGTAAGCGACTCAAGAAGGTCTAACTCCACAAGGGGGTAGAGCAACAGCACCTATGTTTGGACGATTCTTAAGCTTTCTCGGCTTCATTCCCGGCCTGTCGGGCTTTTCGGGTCTTGCTGGCGGTTATGGGTATGGTTCCGGCTCAGGTTCGGGCGAGGAAGAGGATATGGAGGCCGGCGGGGAGGCCTCGGTTTCCTTCACTCCGGGGAAGCGGCTCTCTTCTGTGGACGCCGAGGAGACGCCGGACTCAAGGCAGGCGCGCATCACGGACCGCGACCTAGTCTGGCCAGGCAAGATCGAGACGATCCAGATCAGCAACCCCGAGCCGATCGCGTACCGCTTCGACCTGACCGTGACTGACCTGAACCCCGCTTTCTACATCCGCCGCCCGCCACAGGGCGGCATCCCGCAGCGCGAGGGGGGCATCCTGCTCCAGCCGGGCGAGGAGGCCTCATTTGAGGTGGTTTTCGTGCCGCCCCCTACCGGCGAGAAGCTGAAGACGCGTACCTTCGGATTCGTGCTGACTTGCTTCGACCCGCGCCGCAGCGGCGATCCCGGCGAGATCGTCCAGGATCTTCCCCTCCGCTGGGTCGGCCTGCCGACCGAGAGCGACCTCCAGATCACCGCCGTCCCGCCCCGCATCGTCACCCGACCCTGGCGTCGCGAGGCACGGTTCTCCGTCCGACTCGCCAACAAGAGCTTCCTGCCGCCTACTCTTGGAATGACGATCCTGCGCGCGCCAACCAAAGAAGCGCTGGAGCGGGACGCCGAGACCGTCGGCAGCATCCAGCAGGTACTGGCGGCACGGACACCGGGCGTCTGGCAATGTCTCCTGCCGCCCCCGGCCCGGCGCGGTTCCTACTACGCCACCGTGCGCGGCGCGGCCCAGGCCGCCGAGAGCATCAGCACTCCGCTCGGCCTGCCGCGCCCGGTGTTGATCCGGTATGTCCCCTGGCTGCGGATGGGACGCGACTGGGCATTCCTAATCGGCACCCTACTGTTTCTGGTCTGGCTGGTCTGGGGCTTTCCCGTGGAGCCGACACCAGTCGTGCGAGTCACGCTGAATTTCGGTGGAAAGAAGCCAGGATGGATGCCCCGCGACAGCCAGCTCAAGGACCTGACCGCGCAGATGATCCTGCTGGATGAGCACGGGCATGACCAAGAAGGGGGCGCACCCATCTCTAGCGTCGTAGTCGGCAACGCCTTCGAGTTCACCGGCCCGAAGCATTGGTACGGTTGCCGTTTGCCGTTCGGTCGTCCTGCCGGGTGGAACCACTGGAGCCATGATCCGCAGCGGTTCCGGATAACGGTCGCCCCCGCCGAGGCGGAGAAGAGCGCCTTCAAACGGTATGATCTGAATGCCTTGCAGGCGGACGGGAGCCCGTCTTATAATACCACCGAAATGGCCTCGCTTTCGGCCCCCTGGGTGAAGACGGCAGCATTTACAGCCCCTGCCGTTCACGGCGTTATCGTCAACCTCCAACTGAACCAGCTTGAGGCGCTGACCGGCAAGGATCTCCCCAAGGTCACTGTGACATATACGCTGGGAGGGCATGATACAACCGCGACATTCCCGATGAGCCACGACCCGTCGGGCGGTCTTCGTCCGATCACGCTGGACCTGACCGACGCAGTCCCGCTCGGTGAATCCAGACCGTTCACCGTCAAAGTGACCGCCGAAGGTTTCACTTCCAATCCCGTCCAGGAATTTGATGTACAGAGGGGCGAGCCACGCCCCATCACCCTGACATTCTTCCGAAGCGCCCCACCAAAAACCGTGTCGGGACCGACCACCGGAGCGGGGCCGGGCGGTCCGAACAGGGGCGGTTCAAACGCAGGCGGGCCACACCCAGGTGGACAGCAGGGAGGCGTCCAGTCTCCCGTGACGCCCCAGGGTCCTCTTCCGCCTCCGGTCAAGCCCGCATCCCATGGGGGAAAGCCCCTTGTTACGAGCCATCCTGGCATTCCTTCCGGCATCGGCCATCCCCTCCAGCCGATCCCGTACCATCCGCCGATACCCACGTCGGGGACGCAATTCCGGCCCCCTGAGATCACGCCGCCACCGGCGAATCCACCGATACCGGACAATCTACGGGCGCAGGCGGTCAGCCCATACCAGATCAATGTGAGCTGGAGAAGCATACCAGGCGGCGGTTTGTATCTGCTGTATCGCAGCGGCGGTTCGGGCGGCAGTTGGCCTCTGACGACGCATAACACTTTCTTTTCCGATACGGGGCTGACGCCCGGCACTATCTACAACTATCGGGTCCAAAGCAAACAGGGAACCCGTTCAAGTGACCCGAGCACCGTGGTCCGGGTGCTGGTCCCGCCTCTGGTGACTGCTCCGGCAAAAGTCACGCTCACCGTTACCGCCAAAGGCAGGGACATCCACGCGGTTCTAGAGTTTGCCAACATCTCGTCGCAGGTCGTTTATCTTAACAAGGTAAAAGCCTGTGAAGGCGGCAAGATCGGGGATGACGTGTTCACCGTCCAGGTGGACGGGGTGCCCCTGTCTTTCACCGGGCAAAAGTCCAAACAGCCTGCCACTCCCGGCCGGCACCAGTTCAGCACGCTGGCAGCCGGAGAAAAGATGAGGCATGAGGTAACTCTGAATCACTCGTATGGCTTCCCACCGGGGACGCGGCACGTTTACAGTGTCACCTACAGCGCACAGCACAGCTACGGGGTGCAGGCGCTGCTCCTGACGTCGGACCCGGTGACTCTCGACACGACGCAGTAGGGGGCGGCGTTTGCCGTGTGGAGGAGCGGGGTAAAATTAAGTTAACAAAGGCAGAGCAGCGTCGCCGATAGGGGCGCAGCCCTCATCCTCTCGGAGTCCAGCGAGGCAATTCACTATGGCTTTTCAAATCCAGATCGCTGGCGCGGAAGAATTGTCGAGCCGTCACCTTCTGACCCAGGTCGTGATCGCGCGGCCCCTTTACGACCACTCCCGCGCCGAGCTGGTGCTGCACTGGCACGAGGGCAGCCGCTATGAGGACCGCCAGACGGCTTTCCTGGCGGGCAAGCTCCTCGACTGCCCCATTGATATCCAGTGGAAGGATAATGACCTCACCGAGCATTTCAACGGCTTTCGGGGCTATATTGAGGACGTTCGCGGGCGGCGTAATGTGTCCTCTTCCTCTTTGCTACTCTCCTGCGTCTCCTTCACCAAGCGAACCGACCTTATCCCGCGCTACCGCACGTTCCAGGCGACCACTTTGCTGGAGATCGCTCAGCATATCGCCAAGTCCGATCCGCTGATCAAGATTGATCAGGCCGCCGATCTGGACATCCCAATCACCCTCAGCGTCCAGCACGGCGAAACGAACTTCGGCTACCTCAGCCGCATGCTGCACGCCTGGGGGGTGCCCCTGGCGCTGCACGACCAGACTGGACAGGTGATCCTGGGCGCGCGCGGGTCCGAGCCGCCTACCCCCCTGCCAGATGCCTCGTTTGGCTGGACGGAGATCGAGTTCTTGGGCACCCTCCAGGCGCTGCCTGCCCTTGCGAGCGGCGGCGGCGGCCCTGCCGGCGTGGTCGGCGGCCGGGTGGCAGCGCACAACGCGCAGCTCTCACGGCTGGCAGCAAAGTATTTCAGCATTCCGGACGCGCCCGCCATCAACAGGAAGGTCAGCGAGGCAGCCTCGCGCGTGGACACCAGCGGCTACCACCTCACCCTGGAAGGGGCCGTCCTGCCGTTCTCGCCCGGCGATGTGGTCACGTTCGAGGGCCAGCAGCATCTGATACGCGACATCCTCGTCACCGGGAACCCGCAGCAGACGACCGCGACGCAGGAGATTCGGCTCCAGCCCCTGACACTGCCCCTTCCGCCGGACCGCCCGCGCCCGCAGTGGACATCGCGCGCGCTCTGGGCGCATGTGATGGCCAACGAGCATGACCCACTGCACCAGGGCCGCATTCAGGTCGAGTTCGAGTGGGAGCACCTGGATCCGCAGCCTTCGAGCCAGCGCGCCTGGCTGCACACGCTGACCCCTTATGGCGGCGGGGCGGGCGGAGCCAAATCCACCTCCTACAGCGGGTTCTATTCCATTCCGGAGATCGGTGAGCGCGTCCTGGTCGAGTTCCTCGGCGACTGGGACTCGGAGGCCGTGGTCGTCGGCGGCATCCGCGAGGCGACCGTGCCTGACGACCACAACCAGCATAATACCAAGCGGTGGCGCACGCCGAGCGGCAATGAGGTTTCGCATCACACTTTAGCCGGCACCGACAACACGCGCATCCGAACGCGCGACGCGGAGATGTTCATGTCGCAGGTGGCCGGCGGCGGCACCAGCGTCACGCTTATCAATGCCAGCCAGCCCGACAATATCGTCCACATGGAGACGATGGGCGGGGCCAGTCGGGTCTATGTCACCAGCGGCAACATCATCAGCGTGCATTCCGCCGACGAGATCCATCTGACCAGCAAGCGCATCAAGATGACCGCTTCGGAGGACTTCCAGATTTTCGGCAAGAATATCCGCATCGCGGCCCAGGAGGACATACAGCAGATCGCCGGGAAGCGGGCCGGGCTGTACTCGGTGCAGGACATGACCGTCGCCACCCAGTCCAATATGCATGTCGGCGCACAAGGCGCGGTCCAGGTTGGGGCCGGGGCGCATTTGCAGCTCGACGGTCGGACCCTGCAAGTCGAGAGCATCGCCGACATGCATATTGACGGCGCAAATGTCTTCGTCAACACCGGTCCGGTGAAGAACCTACCGCCCACGCAGCAGCCCGACATCGTCCCGCCGCCCGCCCCGCCGCCCGCCCCGACTTTCGCCACGCCGCATCCTTAAGAATGTGTTTCCAAGAGGCACCGCCATGATTGACCAGACGGCAGCGCTCGTTGCCATTGAGCGTATAGGGAAGATCGAGTGGAGGCGCGAACCGGACCGCCTCGGTTCGCAGGTCGCCTTGATGAAGGAATATCTGCGCCGTTCGGCCCTCGTCGCTGAGGCCCTAGGCGGGATGGCAGACTGGCCCTGGGATGATGCCGCTGCGCGGCTCACCCTCCCCAGAGTAGACACGCGCTTCCTACCCGGCTACTACTTCCTTGATCCCGATACACCATACCGTGGGCCGGATGTTGACCCTCTGGAGATCAAGATCATCGGCCTGTACGAGCGCAAAAACAAGACGCCTGTGCAGAAGAGCGCCTATGCGTGGGAGAGTTGCCTGTGGTACATCCGCTGGGAGTCTATCAAAAGTCATCCGGCCCTCATGCCGTTGAGTCTGCCGGACCTCTATAACCCACTCATTACCTTTCACGAGCGCGGGGGTTGGTTCAGGCCGGAGCAGGGCTATCTTGATCTCGACGGGGAAAACGTCACGCGCGTTGGCCTCCGCAGCGCCGCGCAGCAGACTCCGCTGCCGACGCTGGACCCGGTCGCACTGGACGATCTTGACCACGCCTGGAGACAGTCCGAGAGGAGACCACGAT
Organism: Armatimonadota bacterium; assembly: GCA_031363565.1. Taxonomy (GTDB): domain Bacteria; phylum Armatimonadota; class Armatimonadia; order Armatimonadales; family Capsulimonadaceae; genus JANXMY01. Next base: position 12,628 of record JANLUQ010000067.1, read on the forward strand.
GACCCCTTATCGTATTCAGGAGGGCGACCTGCTGCTGCCGGAGGGGACCTCCGACCAAAGCATTGCTGTCTTTGGCCTGACTTTGGGCCAGGCCCTGCCGGGGCAGCCGCCGGAATTCAGCTTCGTCATCAGTCGGCAGCCCCTGCCGACCGGCATGACCATTCATACCTATACGGACCAGCAGCTGCGAAACTTTCCGCAGATCCTCAACGGGTTCCAGATCATTGAACGCACTGCCGTCCCCATGGGTAGTCAGGTCGCGGCCCTGGTGGAGCTGACCTGGCAGTCCGAGCGAGGTCCGATGTACCAGCGCCAGGCCATCCTGGTCTGCGGGCCGCTTGAAGGACGCCCTGCCGTGGCTCTGGCCCTGACCGGCACCACGCGCGAGGGGTTACAGGACAAGTACCGGGACACATTTTTCCAAATGCTGTACGGCTTTAAGCTGCGTGCTTGAGAGGTAGCTCGTGGCAGACTTCACACAGACTGCGATCCGCGTCGGCGACGACATCCTGCACTCCGATGCCCTATTTCGTGGCATCGAGGGCATGCTGCTCGGCGCGGCGGCAGGCCTAGTGATCGGCGCGCTGATCGTCTCGACCGGCGGCTTGGCCGGCGTCGCCTTCGTCGCCGGTGTAGGGCTGCTCGGCGGCGGTCTGATAGGGAGCCTCGGGAAGATCCTCGGCCAGCACCACTCCGCTGGCGCCAAGGGCAAGGTGCTGACCGGCTCCCCCAACGTGTTCATCGGCCATAACAAGAGGCCGGCAGGGCGCGCGGACGCGGATGTGGCACACTGCCAGGAGCACTCCGACTCAAAGCCGGCACGGGATCAACTTGCTGTGTTGGGCACGAAGATCGCCCAGGGGAGCGAGCATGTCCTGATCAATGGCTATTACGCGGCCCGCAAGGGCGACAAGGGCACCTGTGACTTCACACTGGGCGACGGCTGGCCTACCGTTGTCATCGGGGGGCCGCCGAAGACGGCCGCGGGCCTGGTGATTACCTCCGAGACGGCCGCCATTGACGGCCTGATCACAGGGATGACAATCATCGGCAGCATCTTGCTGATGGTTCCTGCGGCGGTGGCGATGGTCGGAGCGGGAGCCGCCGCCGGGGTCTCAGGGGCGATGCTGTATGGACAGGTGGGGCTAAGGCTGGCATCGCAGTTCGGGCTGGGGTACGCCCTGAGTGTGGGGGGCGGCGCGGGGATGCACGCTCTCGGCGCGAACGTCTTCCACATGAAGGAAGGTTCGCAGGAGCTGGACCTAATGACGTTCGGCGGCCAGGTGGCCACGCCGTTCGCGGGCGCGCGCGGCTTCAAAGCAATCAGCGACATGCCGTTCGGCGGCGGCAAGCCTGGCAGCGCGGCGGCGGGCGATGCAGCACTCGGCGCGCGGCGCTTCGGCAGTACCGGAGCAGAGCCGGAGATCACCAGAACAATGGCGGAACAGGCACGGGCCGATGCCGCCTATGACCAGATCCGTGCCAACCCGGATGACGCAGCCCAGATCGCGCGGAGCACCGGGCATTCTCCCGAGACCATCCAGGCCGTCAAGGATCACCTGTTTAACAGCCAGCACGACATCACTGACTCGGAGACGGGGCAGGTGTCGCGCGGTAATTTCACGCCGGACGAGGCAATCGCTAACCAGTGGAACAAAGCCGCCGCCGGCAGGCTCGGCAAGCCGGTGCGTGACCCGGTTTACCCGTGGGACCCGACTGAGGGTGATCCCGCCGAGGTGGCGAACTTCAACCGGCTGATCGCTCACGAGTATGTCGAGCGGGGCTTGGTCTCGGACGGCCTCCCCTACCAGCACCCCGATGCCTGGATCCAGAACGCGAATGGCGCGTGGCAGTATCGACCCGGCCCAAACAGTTTCGGAGCGCACGACCTGTCCCCTAACTTCCGCGAGGACCCCTTCGCGCATTACGAGAGCCTCCTGAGGCGTTCCTCCGAGGGTATCCCACGCCCCAACGAAACCAACTCCAACCTCGATGATGTGCTGGCCGGCATCCGCCGCAGCCTCGGCGGCGATCCCGAAGGAGGCCCCCCCGGCGGAGGCGGGTCCGGTGGACCTCGAAGCGGACCTCCCAAGGGAGGCCCACCCCCCGACCCGTTCGTCCCAGCCCGTCCACTGCCTCCTAACCCGCCCGAGGGCCGCCCCATCACGCCCGCACCAGACGCCGGCCCATCCGCCAAACGCCTTAAAACAGGCGCCGCGACCGAGGCGACCGCCCCGTTAGCTGAGAACGCGCCGGAGGCCGCGCGGCCCGCGCCTGAACCCGCGCCCAAAGCCGCGCTCAACACCATGGAGGCGGGCAGCTCAGGCAAACAGGGTCGTTTGATGGGGCGCGGCAGAGGCACCCGTGTCCCCCCAGAGAACGTCCAAACGCCGCCGCGTACAGGGCCGAAGGGTCCAATCGCGCCAGAGCATCAAGCGACTTTCGAGTCGCTGCGTGACCAAACGGCGGCGCTCCGCGCCAAGATTGAGGAGGCCGGTTTACCTCCCGGCAAGAAGAACCTCGCAGCTATGAGGGTGGTCTTTAGAGACGGCACCGTGGCAGATCGCTTCTCCTACTCCAACATGAAGATGCTGAATCAGGCAGTCGCCAAGGGTAGACTATCCCCGGATGTCGAGGATATGTTTGTCCGAGATGGGCCGCTGCGGGTTCAGGCCATCGGCAAAGGGGGCTTCAACCTGCATACGGAGCCGCGTTTGCTGAACCACGTGTTAAATGAGCTGAGTGTCCTGGATATCCAAGAAATTCATCTCTACACAGAGCTGCCGCCGTGTCCCTCCAGTTGCCGTCCATATGCCATTGGGTCGTGGAGAGCGGGTGGCCCGGTCCCCGGCAGTCCGAACGCGGTGATACCGCCGGACATGAATCCGCTCACGGGGGACATCCCACTGCATGTATATGACAAAGGCGGCATGGAATGGTAGCTGAAGAACTTGGGGCTACGGAAGTCTACCGGCACACAAGCCGGATCAATGTTGTGAAATATCAGCCGGCGAGCGGGCTGCTCTATTGCGGGACGCACGACGGCCGCATCTTAGGCCTGGACGTGGCAGCCGGCTTCCGCCTAATGCTGGATATCGAGACTGGCCTGTCCAGCGTTGCCGGCCTGGATGTCCATGCCGCCGAACCGATCGTCGCAGTCTCAGGGCAGGGAACACATCAAGCTTGGGACTGTGCGCGAAAGGTGCGCCTGTTTCATGAGAGTTATTCCCCCTATGACCAGAACCCTGGTGATGATGGCTTCTGCCTGCGATTCCACGTCCCCCCTCCTGGTGCGCCGGCCTCGGACTGGGTCCTCTTCGGCAGTTTTGGCGATTTCGTTGCTAGGAACGTGCATACCGGCGAGAAAAGGCCGCTGTTCGTCGGCTCGGACTACAATGTATGGATCGCATTTCACCCGGCGGGTGATTTGGGGGTAGCTTCCTGCCTGGAGCCGCAGGACAGCACCTTCTTCGGCCTTTTCGACTTCAACCCCAACGCGGATCGCGTCATTCCCTACACCGCACCGCTGATCCGGTTTGAGCCGGTGGAAGGGGCCGCACCGGATCTCACTATGGATGTCCCCGCGTACTGCATGTTCAGCCCGGATGGGGATTATCTAGTCACCGCCTGGGCCAATATGAACCTCATGCAGACGCGCGCTGAGATCGAGGAGATGGGGGCGCTCGTGGGCGTCCTAAGCGTGTACAGGTTTCCAGAGTGCGATCTCCTGCACGAGATTCCCATCTTAGGGCGGCGCGAGGACATGTTGGAATACGAAGGCTATGACCAGCAGACAGGCAAGCCGGAGCCGGTCTATGGGACTCCCGGCTTTGTCTCCAACCTAGTGCTGCTGGGCAGCGGCGGCATTGTCGCCGCCTGCGGCACGCCAGGCGGGCGCGTTGTACTCATAGATTGGGTCAAGGGCGAGGTGATACAGCAGCCTCTGCTGCATGAAGGCGAAGTCTCTTCCGTGGAAACTATCTCGCTCACGGAAGTCGTCTCCGCAGGTCAAGATGGCAGGGTCGTTTTACTTGACTCTAAAGAATTTCTTCAGACGAGTGGTCTACCGAAAGCCACCGCCGCCGATGCGCTTGCCGAGGCCGGCCGGCGTAAACAGGAATTTTTGGAGAAGGCCGTGGCCGGCAGCGACAGTTTTTATGCCTAGAAGAAGCCTAGACAGGAGGACGCCGCCGGCCCCGAGTCATATCCCCGCATCGTCGTCTTCCGGCTCAGAAAAGGGCGTGTAGGCACGGTAGATGGTCTTCCACAGGACGTAGCCCATGACCATGTTCTCGTCCAGGGCGGGGTTGCCGGACCCTGCGCCCCGGTCGCCACCGAAGCGAGTGGCC